>JBGSLY010000508.1:0-4731 GCA_041740435.1 Parasphingorhabdus sp. | reverse complement strand
ATTTCGGCAATGGCCTGATCACCTCGATCCGCACGCAAACCGGCACCGCAACCTTGGCAGGTATTGAAAAATATATCGACGGGTCGGGTAACAATACCATTTATGATTTGGATGGTCATTTTAGCATCGAGGCTGGCGCAGGCAAAGACCGGGTTTATGAAAATGTTGGCGGTGGCACCGACAATTTCAATCTCGGCTCTGGCAATGATCGCCTTTATGTTTTGAACGGCGGGATTGGCGGCGACATATTTGACGGCGGCGATGATAATGACACCATCGATTTTTCCGGCGCTTCCTTTTTCAACGGAGCTGTCATCATCGATCTCGGCCTGGGAACCCTCTCCGACGCATTTGGCACTGAACAGATCCTCAATTTCGAAAACGCCATTGGCACCAATATCGGCGATACGATCAACGGCACCACCGGCGTCAATGTTCTTGCCGGGCGTGGCGGGGTGGACATTATCAACGGCCTTGACGGCGATGATATTCTGCGCGGCGAAGACGGGGCCGATACGCTGAATGGCGGCATTGGCAATGACCGACTGATCGGCGGGATCGACGCCGATATCCTGAACGGCGGCGACAACGACGACCGGCTCGACGGCGGTGCGGGCGATGACGAGCTCAACGGCGGCAATGGCGCCGATCTGTTGGTCGGCGGCGGCACCGGGGATAGCGACCTGCTGCGCGGCGGCGATGGTGACGATACCTATCAGGTGCAGGATACCGCAGACACGGTGTTTGAATTCGGAAGTCAGGGCAGCGACCTGATCCGGACCGGCCTCGACTATATCCTGCCCGCCAATGTTGAACGGCTAGTGATTTTGGCGACCGCGCGCAGTGCGACGGGAAACAATCTCGACAATATTATCGTCGGCACTGGCGGCGGAGATACGATTCTGGGGCTGAACGGAGCGGATACGCTGCGCGGCGGATCGGGGCTGGACACGATCCAAGGCGGGTCCGGCATTGACATCCTCGACGGCGGGGCGGGCAAAGACACGATGACCGGCGGCGCGGACAAAGACACTTTCCAGTTCCGCTTTCTCTCCGACTTCAACACCACTCGCGCGACCGCTGATGTGATCACCGATTTTGACAAGGCGGCGGGCGAGAAGATTCAGATGAACCTGATCGATGCCAACACCAATACCGGTGCTGACGATGATTTCGAATGGATCGCCAGCAACAGCTTCAGCGGCACAGCGGGCGAACTCCGCTTTCAGCAGGTCGGCAGCAGCACCTTTGTCGAGGGCGATGTCAATGGCGACGGAGTCGCTGATCTGGTGATCAAGCTCAATGGTCTAGTGGCGCTAACAGCCAACAGCTTTATCGGGGTCCGCGATTTGCAGCCCAATCGGGAAGCGGTGGAGTTGCCGTGGGATGTTGAGGCTTTCAGCGGGATCGGTGGCTTCAATCACCAGATGATGACGGAATATATCCTTCAGTAGAATGAAGTGCCTTTTTTATCCAAAGTGCTGTGTTTCGAAGATTGCCCTGCACTAGGGTTATGGCGACAGTGCCGGGACTGCCTTGGCGGCATCTTCGGGGTCAATTCCCGGCGGCGGTGCCGCGCTGATCGTTTCCTGCCCCGATGCGACCCGCGCCGCGCGCTGGATCGCGCCGCGCATCCGGGGATAGGTGCCGCATCGGCAGATGGTGGTGATCGCCGCATCGATATCTTCGTCCGTCGGCGCAGGATTTTTCCGGATCAGGATCGCTGCCGACATAATAACGCCCGATTGACAGAATCCGCACTGCGGGACGTTATCGGCGGCCCAGGCCTGTTGTACCGGATGGCTGCGATCGCGCGACAAGCCCTCTATCGTGGTGACAAAGCGGCCCTCCATCTCCTTGATCGTCACCAGGCAAGAGCGGATCGCCTCTCCGTCAACCTCGACCACGCACGCGCCGCATTCCCCGGTACCGCAGCCGTATTTGGTTCCGGTCAGGTTCGATGCGTCGCGCAGCGCCCAGAGTAGCGGTGTGTCCGGGTCCATACGGTAATGGACCGGCCGGTCATTGACGGTAAATTTGGTCATCGTTGGATAGCGTCAAGCGGTTCAGTCGCGCCAGCTCTTGTCCTTTTGATCCACCAAGCGGATCATCGCTTCAAATTCGGGAGCGCCAACATGTGCGGGGTCAATCTGCGCTTGGTGCAGATGGGCCATATGCCGGTCCACCACTTCGTCAGAGATCATAACCGGCGCGCCCATGGCCAAGGTCGCGACTTGTATTTCACAGGCACGCTGCAAGGCCCAATGGCTTTGGAAACACTCCTCCAGCGTCCGGCCCATAACCACCGGCCCATGGTTTTTCAGCATCAGCATCCGCTTGTCGCCCAGGCTGTTGAGGAAATCGGGGCCTTCCTCTTCGCGCACCGTAATGCCCTGAAAATCGTGATAGGCGAGCCGCTTGGTCATCATCGCCGCATAGAAATTGATCGGCAGCAGGCCGCCTTCGTAGGAACATACCGCCATGGTTGCGGTGGTATGGGTGTGTGCGATGGCGTGAATTTCCGGAAGTTCACGGTGGAACAGGCTGTGCTGGACAAACCCGGCCTTGTTCACCGGATAGGGGCTGTCGTCGAGCTTGTTGCCGTCGATGTCGATCTTAACCAGTGAAGAGGCGGTAATTTCGCTGAAATGCAGGCCATAAGGGTTGATCAAAAACGCGTCGTCTTCGTCGGGCACCTTTAGGGTAATGTGGTTGTAGATCAGCTCATCCCAGCCAAAATGGGCGAAAATCCGGTAACAAGCGGCCAGCCGCTGACGCGCTTTCCATTCGACTTCGGTGCAGCGGGATTGCAGGTTAATTGCGGTGGCCATGACATATCTCTCCTGAAGATTGAGTCGCAGAAAGCGGTGTACCCAATGCTATGGCACAGGAAACCGCCAAAATCAAAAGCTCTATGTGTTGGAAATGCTTGAAATGGACGGGTCACGGTGTTAGGTGCGCGGCAATTGACGGGGAATGATTCCCTGAAAACCCGTGTTTATGGCTTAAAACTGCGAAAGACCAGGGGCGGTCCTTCTGGTGGCAGACAAAATTTTTTGGAGTGATTCAGACTTATGCAAATCATGGTTCGCGATAACAATGTTGATCAGGCTCTTCGGGCGCTCAAGAAAAAGTTGCAGCGTGAGGGCGTGTATCGCGAAATGAAATTGCGCCGCCATTTTGAAAAGCCTTCTGAAAAGCGCGCCCGCGAAAAGGCTGCTGCCGTGCGCCGCGCCCGCAAGATGGATCGCAAGCGGATGGAACGCGACGGCATCAAGATCGATTAGTTCGTTCTATTACCGACAGGAATTCTGAAGGGAGAGCAGGTAAGCCTTGCTCTCCCTTTTTCGTTGGCTAAAAGAGTGCGCGGCAAAACCTGTCCACTTCGACCCTGTGAGGAAAACCCGATGTCTGTTACCACCGTTCCGATCTTGCCGATTAAAAAGGGCTCATTGACCAAATTGTGGTTGGGGATTGCGTTGGCTGTGCTGATTGGGGCGGTTCTGGCTTGGGCTGGCACACGCAGCAACACCATAACGACCGAAAGCGGGTTGCAGTTTACCGAGGTCAAGGCAGGCGAGGGGGCCAATCCGTCGGTCACTGATACCGCGCTGATCAAATATGTCGGCAAGTTGGAAGATGGCACGGTGTTTGACCAGAATGAACAGGCGCCGGTGCCCGTTGGCGGTATGATCCCCGGATTTTCCGAAGGCCTGAAAATGATGCAAAAGGGCGGTGAATATCGCCTGCGGATCCCAGCGAAACTGGCCTATGGTGCCAATTCGCCCAGCCCGACCATTCCGCCCAATTCGGTGCTGGTGTTCGACGTGACGCTGATCGATTTCATCTCCAATGAACAGATGCAGCAAATTCAGCAGCAGATGATGATGCAGCAACAAATGCAGCAGGGGGCCGGAGGCCCGCCGCCGGGGAAATAGCCATTACAATGACGGTTTTGCTCTAAACCCTATCCGCCTGTGCGACTGCGTCCGACGCGCGCAAAGCCGATAAAATCCGCATCAGATGGTGCACGTTATGCACCTCCAGATCGACCTCAAAGGTATGGAACGGCCCGTCGCGGTGCGACAGGCGCAGGTTCAGGATATTGGCGTTGTGATAGCCAAAAATGCTCGCCATTTCCCCCAGCATTCCCGGCCGGTTGTGCAGGATAACGGTCAGCCGGGCCGCGGCGCCATCGCTGTCCGGTCCCCAGCTCAAATCAATCCAGTCGGCATCAACGCCGTTGGCGAGCTGCGGACAATCGATGCTGTGCACCTCGACATTGCGTCCTTCGCGGCGCAGTCCGACTATCCGGTCGCCCGGCACCGGATGACAGCATTCCGCGAGGTCAAAGGCCAGACCCGGGGTTAGGCCATGGATGGAAATGGCGCGGTCCTGTTCTGGCCAGACCGGCACCTGTCCGCCCTCTCCGCCACTACCTGGCACCAGCGCTTCCATGACATCATGATCACTGAACTTGCGGGTTGCGATCGCGACCATCAGATCGCCTTCGTCGTCAATTTCCAGCCGCTTGAGGGCCAGACGCAGGGCCTTTTTGCCTATTTTTCCGGGCAGACGATCACGGATTTCGTCAAACATCTGCTGGCCGATGGCGATCATTTCGTCGCGTTCCTTGTGCCGGACGAACCGCCGGATCGCCGCGCGCGCTTTCCCGGTAATCACAAAGGCCAACCATCCTGGCTGAGGCTCCTGCGCCTTGGATTTCAGGAT
>JBGSLY010000507.1:0-2854 GCA_041740435.1 Parasphingorhabdus sp. | reverse complement strand
CAAGGCCGTGGTCGGGGTCGCGGTTCCGATGATACGGTAGGCTGATGATGGCCGGGACCGGGGATACGGTGACTTCGGCACCCCCTGGCGACGACCGTAGTCGCGGTCACGGCGCAGATGATCCCAAAGGCTGAACCTTAGGGTCGCTGGCGGCTCCGGGCGGGATAGCTACTCGTCCGGGGTCGTATCTTTTAAGGATGACATTGATTTTTTTATCTTTTATGAATTTCCAGGGGAGGTTACTATGAAGAATACTTGGTTGTATCTGTTGGGTGCTTGTTTGCCGTTGATGGCGGTTCCTGCCGCCGCTCAGGACAAAAGCACGATCGAGAAGCAGGAAGATACCGATGAGCCTGTCCGCGTAAGGCTGAGCACAGGTCTTAACTATTCCATCGGCGATTATGGCGATGTGTCGGATACCAAGGTTGTATCCTTGCCGCTCAGTTTGAAGCTGAGTCAAGGTCCGATCAGTTTTCGCGTGTCCACGGCCTATGTCCGCATTACCGGGAACAGCTCCCTCATTGATACACCGCAAGGGCGCGGTGGTGGCTCTGGCGGTGGCGGTAGTGGTTCCGGCAATTCCGGTTCTGGTTCTGGTTCGTCCGGAAATGACGTAATTCCGGAAGATCCCGCAGCGCCTTTGGCCAACAATCAACGCAACGGATTTGGCGATGTCAATGTCGCGATGACCTATAGTTTTGATTTTGGCGATGATCTGTATCTGGACGTTACCGGCAAAGTGAAATTGCCGACCGCGTCGACCAGCAAAAGACTGGGCACCGGCAAGGTTGACGTTACCGCGGGTCTGGACCTCATCAAGGACATTGGCGATGCCAGCCTTTATGTTGCTGGTTATCGCCGCTTTAACGGCAGCACGGCGGCACGCCCGCTGCGGGATGTTTGGGGCTTTGCGACCGGTGCAAGCTATCGGCTCAATGACACGCTGGTGATCGGCGGGGACTATGATTGGCAACAGTCGAGTTTCGCTGGCAACGGTCCAAGCAGCGAGGTCACCGGTTGGGGCAGTTTCAGGCTGAACGATGCCATGCGCCTGACGGTCTATGCCTCAACCGGGCTTTCGACCAACAGCGCCGATTTCGCAACCGGAGCCACGATCAGCTTTCGAATGTAACAGCGAGGCCCCGTTGATCGGAAATTGCGGTCGCGGGGCTGACGGTGATCTGTCGTATTTCGGGATTGCCGCCTTGTCCCACAACTTTGCCTTTCCAACCAGACGCATTTAGGCTTTAAGCCTCTGATAGTTCGGTTTTTTGGGAGCAGTGGTTGTGGGTTTTTCCCGTTCGGGGTTGAAGGAATCAGGCAAGTCGATTTTGTCAGAGTCGGGTGACTATGGCCAGATTTTGGCGCATCCCGGCTTTGGCGAAAATACGCCTCATGCGAACATCACGGGCTCGGCCGGGAATGACGTTTATGCCGGAACGGTGAGCATTGATGACACCGCAATTGTCGCGGCGTTGCAGTCATCGAGTTCGTTTTCCATCAGCAACGGAATATGGACACTCAATTCTGCCGCCGGAATCGACAATCTGATCAGCATAGAACGCGTGCAGTTTGACGATGCGCTGTTCAACCTGCGCATCGGCGGTGCGCTTCAAGCCAATACGACAACCGCCGGCACGCAAAGCCAGATTCGCACCGCACAGCTGGCCGACGGTAACACGATCCACGTTTGGACCAGCAATGGGCAGGACGGTTCGGGTCTAGGCGTCTATTACCAGATGTTTGATTCCAATTTTAACAAAATTGGCGGTGAAGTACTGGTCACCACCACGACCGGCGGGAATCAAAGTCAACCGGACATCGCGGTGCTTGCCGATGGCCGGTTCGTTATCACTTGGGCCGACAGTGCGCTCGATACCAATGGATCGGGCATATTCCTTCAGCGGTTTTCTGCGACCGGATCAAAGCTGGGCGGGGAAGTGCTCGTCAATGCCATCGTTCTCAATCAACAGACGTCGCCCACTATCGCCGCTCTCGCCAATGGATCGTTTGTCATCGCATGGCAATCGGCCGCACAAGATGGAAGTGGAAATGGCATTTATTTTCAGCGTTTTATTTCAAGCGGTAACAAAAGCGGCGTTGAAACTCTGGCGAATACCACCACCTTTAGCGAGCAATTGGATCCCCATGTTCTGGCTCAGGGCTCGGGCTTTCTGATCAGTTGGGAGTCTGCGCATTCTGAAGGCGGAACGTTTGGCGTTTATAGCCAGCGTTTCAGTGCCCAAGGTGCCCAACTTGGCATCGAAACACGTGCGAACACGACAACATCGTTTAATCAGCAGGACGCTGTGGCCACCAACTTGGCCGATGGAAGCTATGCGATTGTTTGGTTTTCGCAGGAAGAGGATGGGACTACGGCATTCGGCGGTGGCATTTTTATGCAGCGTTACGATGCCAATGGAAATCCGCTGGGCGGAGAAATACGGGTCAACCAAACGATAAGCGGAATTCAGGCCGATCCGGCAGTTGCGACACTGGCGGACGGCAGTTTTGTCGTTGCCTGGCGCACAGCACAGCTTGGTTCCAATGTGCTGGCCTTTCAGCGGTTTGATGCGAATGGCAATCGGATCGGTGACGAGACATTGGTAGACACCGGCAATATCTCCGTTGGAACGGTGACTCAGATCATGGCGCGCAGCGACGGAGGCTTTCAGATCAACTGGACCACTCCAGGCGAAAATGAGTCTTTTTTTCAGCGGTTTGCTGCCGACGGCCGCTTGATTCTAGGTCAGGTGGAGGGTGACAATGCGGCCAATCATCTGGCGGCGACCAACACATCTCCCGTTCACCTCATCGGCGGCGGTGGCAACGACCGGTTGTTCGGCGGAACCCG
>JBGSLY010000506.1:0-2633 GCA_041740435.1 Parasphingorhabdus sp. | reverse complement strand
GTCGGAAACACCTTGGTAATGCAAGCGGTTTTCAGGCCGGCCTCTGCGCTGCCCATACAGGCGCGCAGGCCCGATCCTCCCGCGCCGACCACCACCGTGTCATAATCATGATCGATAATCTTATAGGCTGGCTGCGTTGATGCGTCGGTCATCCGGCGACTCCTGCGGTAAAGGCTATTTTGGCGACGGCGAAAATTCCGGTCGCGGCAAAGGCAAAGGCAAAAAAGCTGAGCAGCAACAGCATTCCGAATTTGAGGCCCTCGTCAGGAATATAATCCTCGATCAGAACTTGAAGCCCCAGCCGCAGGTGCCAAAAAATACTGATCAACATCAAAATCATCGGCAGCGCGACCAGCGGGGATGCCAGCCATTCGGTCACAGTGCCGTAATCATAGGAATGCAGGCGTAGCAAAGACACGACCAGCCAGATGGTCAGCGTCAGATTGCCGACCGCCGTGACCCGCTGCACAATCCAGTGATGCGCGCCGTGCCGTGCCGAACCATGGCCGCGTACCCGGCCCAGAGAAGTTCCGTTGCCCATAGCTCTACATCCCGATCTTTTTTGCAAAAACAAACAACCACACCGCCGCTGTCACCACAATCGCGAACACCGTCACCATAATCGACCATGTGCGGTTGGTGTTGAGTTCGTAGCCCGCACCCATGTCCATGACAAAGTGGCGCAGCCCCGATCCCATATGCTGAAACAGGGCATAGGTCAGCCCGATCAGCACAATGTAACCCGGAATACTGGTCATGCATTTGGTGAACAGCGCATAGGCCTCTGCCCCCGCCGATAGGCTAAATAGCCACCACACCAACACCGGTGCGCCCACCAACGCAAGGCCATCGCCCATCGCACGGTGCAGGATCGACACAATCATATGTGGGCCCCATTTATACACCTGCAAATGCGGTGAGAGCGGGCGGTTGGACGGCTTTGCCATTGTTATCCCCTGAAATCATCCCTGTTGCGCGCAAGGTTTCATCAAATCACGCGCGCGAAAACCCTTATCCCAAAGGGCCGCAATTGCAACATGTCACACGGTTTTTTTTGGCGGTGGGGAGGCAGATCGACAGGGCTGACCGAGAGGGAAGTTTGCTGCTGTTCATCGACGGCTCACTGGCGTTGGTCTAGGCTCCGTTTCAATCGCAACCGGTTTGCCCTTTGCCGCCCTGTGGTCTATGAGTGCTGTCACTAAAGTTCAGGAGAGAATTTATGCGTTTATCCGTTTCCGCCCGCCGTCTGTGTCTGGGGGTGTCCAGCGCCGCCCTGATGCTCGCTGCCCCCGCTTTTGCCGCTGAAGAAGGAGACGATATGGCGCATCATGAAACTACCGAAACCGCCAATCCGTTGCTGGCCAAATGGACCGGTCCTTATGACGGCGTGCCGCCATGGGACAAGGTGAAGCCGGCCGATTTCCCCGGCGCTTTTGAAGCCGGGATGGCCGAGGTCAAGGCCGAGTTTGAAGCGGTGCGCGATAACAAGGATACGCCGACATTTGAAAACACCATCGTGCCGCTGGAAACCGCGGGACGCACGATCAACAATGTCTTTGCCCTATGGGGTGTGCACAGCAGCAACCTGAGCAACGATGAAATCCGCAAAATCCAGGGCGAATGGATGCCCAAGATTTCGGCGTTTTTTGACGGGCTGAAGCTCGATCCCGGCCTGCTTGCGCGCTACAAATATCTTTATGACAAGCGCGCAGAATTGGGGCTGGATGCCAAGCAATTGCGGCTGGTTGAGCGGAGCTACGAAGATCTGGTCAAGGACGGCGCGTTGATGAACGATGCCGACAAGACCAAATTGGTCGCGATGAACACCGAATTGTCCACGCTGTTCAGCGAATTTTCCAACAAGGTTCTGGCCGACGAAGAAACCACTATCCTGCTGACCAACGAAGCGGATTTGGCCGGATTGCCCGACAGTTTCGTGGCGTCGCTAAAGGCAGCCGCAGAGGGAGCGGGCAAAACCGGATGGGCGCTGAAAAACACCCGGTCGGTGATCCAGCCTTTCCTCGAAAATTCGACCCGCCGCGACCTGCGCGAAAAGGTCTATAAGGCCTTTATCAATCGCGGCGACAATGGCGATGCCAATGACACCAACGCCACGATTGCCAAGATTCTGAAGCTGCGCGCCGACCGGGCGAAGTTGCTCGGCTTTCCCACCCATGCGCATTACCGGATGGCCAACACTATGGCCAAAGACCCTAATGCCGCCATGGATTTGATGATGAAAGTCTGGCCCGCCGCCACCGCGCGGGTCAAAGAAGAAGTCGCCGACATGCAGGCGATTGCAGACAAGGAAAAGGCAGGAATAACCATCGAACCATGGGATTACCGGTTTTATGCCGAAAAGGTTCGCAAGGCGAAATACGACCTCGATGCCGCCGAGATCAAACCCTATTTCCAGCTCGACAAGATGATGGAAGCGCTGTTCGACGCGGCGGGCAAGCTCTATGGCATGACCTTCACCGAAACCACTGGCACCATCCCGGTGTTCGACCCGGAAGTGCGCACCTTTGAGGAGAAGCGGGGCGATCAGGTCATTGGCGTGCAATATTTCGACAATTACGCCCGCAACGGCAAACGGTCCGGCGCGTGGATGACCGGTTACAAGGACAAATACC
>JBGSLY010000505.1:0-8998 GCA_041740435.1 Parasphingorhabdus sp. | reverse complement strand
GTCCCCGTTTTCGAGCAGCTTCGACTTGTCGTAGATCAGCTCTTCGCGGGTTTCGGTGGCATATTCGAAATTCGGTCCCTCGACGATGGCATCAACCGGGCAAGCCTCCTGACAGAAACCGCAGTAAATGCACTTGGTCATGTCGATGTCATAGCGGGTGGTGCGGCGGCTGCCGTCATCTCGTGGTTCGGCCTCGATGGTAATCGCCTGCGCCGGACACACCGCCTCGCACAGCTTGCACGCAATGCACCGCTCCTCCCCATTAGGATATCGGCGCAGCGCATGTTCCCCGCGAAACCGGGGCGACAGCGGGTTTTTCTCGAACGGATAGTTGATCGTCGCCTTGGGCTTGAAGAAATATTTCAAGGTCAGCCAGTGCGCCTTGAGAAACTCCCACAGGGTGAAGGATTTGATGAGATGGGCGATCGTAGTCATGGCCGAACTTCCGTTTTAGGTTCAAACTCAGCGACGCATAAACCTACCGCCTCGTAACGATAAGGTTCCTGCCCCCAAGCACCGTCATATTGAGTCAAATATGCGACTGAACGTCCCGCTTTTCGCAGGAAGAGATTGAGCGTGTAGCTTTGCGCGCCAGCCTGACGATACACTTGATAGTCTCGAAACCATTGCGAGGATGTAAGGCTTTTTGCAGAAGCCGGGCCGGATAGAGGGCTTCCACTCTTGCTGCCGAGCTGCATCGGAAAGCGGGCGTTGGGATCGTGACCCTCTGGCATGGCCGGAATAGTTCCCAGAATATCAAATTGGCTGGTCGAGCCAGAGCCTTCATCAATTTTGACAAATGTGCAGGCGAATGCCGTCGCGTCCACCGCCTGTTGCGGCGTGTTGTCAGCCACGTCCATAGACTGAACGAGAAAGAGCAGACTGATCATCCCGCATACCTCGTCCACATCAGATAGCCGCTGACCAAAAACACCCAGAACAGCGAAATCGGCAGAAACACCTTCCACCCCAGCCGCATCAGCTGGTCATAGCGGTAGCGCGGCACGGTCGCCTTCACCCAACTGAAAATGAAGAAAAACACCCAAATCTTCAGGAACAGCCAAAGGATGCCCGGTACGGCATAGAGCGGGGCCCAATCGACCGGCGGCAGCCATCCGCCCCAGAACAGGATGGCGTTCAAGGTGCACATCAGTAGGACGTTGGCATATTCACCCAGCCAGAACAGCGCGAAGGCCATGGAGGAATATTCGGTTTGATAGCCCGCCACCAACTCGCTTTCCGCTTCGGTCAAATCGAATGGCGCGCGGGCGGTTTCGGCCAGCGCGGAAATCAGGAACATCACCGCCATCGGGAACAGCAGCGGGTTGACGCCGTACGCGTTAATACCAAACACATGGTCCTTCTGACCGATAATAATATCGTTCATATTGAAGCTGCCCGCCCAGAGCACCACCGAAATGATGATAAACCCGATCGACACTTCATAAGAAATCATCTGAGCCGCCGCGCGCATCGCACTGAAAAACGGATATTTGGAGTTGGAAGCCCATCCGGCCAGCACCACACCATAGACACCGAGTGAACTGATCGCCAGAATGTAGAGCAGTCCGATATTGATATTGGCCAGTACCGCGGTCTCACTAAACGGGATCACCGCCCAGGCGAGCAGCGCCACGGTAAAAGTGATAATCGGAGCCAGCAGGAACAGGCCTTTATTGGCACCCGAAGGAATGATGGTTTCCTGCAAAAACACCTTCAGGCCATCGGCAAAACTTTGCAGCAAACCGAACGGACCCACCACATTCGGTCCCTTGCGCAGCGCCATCGCCGCCCAGATCTTGCGGTCGGCATAAATGATCATCGCCACCGCCAACATCAGCGGCAGCGCGATCAGCAGAATGCCCGCCAAGGTCGCGACACCCCATGCCCATTCATAGGCCATTCCGAGGGATTGAAAGAATTCGGTCATTCCGCCGCCTCCAGCATATCATCCCCGTGCAGCAATTCCGCCGAGCAGCGCTGCATCGTGGCGCTGGCCCGGGCGATGGCGTTGGTTAGGTAAAAATCCTTGATCGGCAGCTTGCCGGGACCTTTGGGCTTGTCGGGCAGGCCGACCGGCGGTGCCCAATCAAATCCGACCAGTCCTTCGCGGCCCAATGCCGGATATTCCTTTGCCATCGCGGTCCGCAGCCCCGCAAAATCATCGAATTTCAGCGGCTTGCCCAAACGATCGGACAGCGCCCGCAAAATGCTCCAATCCTCGCGCGCATCGCCCGGGGCAAACACCGCCTTGGCCGAACGCTGCACGCGTCCTTCCAGATTGACATAGGTGCCGTCCTTTTCGGTGTAGGCGGCGGCGGGCAGAATAACGTCGGCCACATGTGCGCCTGCGTCACCGTGATGGCCGATATAGACTTTGAAACTATCAGCAAATGCCGAATGGTCCATCTCATCGGCCCCCAGCATCAGCAGCATTTTGGGCTTTTTCGCCGCAATCGCTTTGATCCCGCCGTCATAGGCATAGCCGAGCATCAGCCCGCCGGTGCGCGACGCACCGATGTGCAGCACGTTGAAGCCGTTCCATCCCTCGCGCTCAACGCTATATTTCTCGGCCAGCTTCAGCGCCGCGCCATGCGCGCCTTCAACCGTCAGCGCGCCGCCGCCCAGGATGATCACTGGCCGTTTCGCCGCCTTCAGCGCGTCCACCGCCGCTTTGGGCAGTTTGGTTAGCAGCGCCATGTCGTCGCCCAGCCATTCGACCGGATACGTCTGGTCATTGGCCGGACCAATGCCAAACACCTTCGCCCCGCCCTTGCGGACTGCTTTGCGAATCCGGGTGTTGACCAACGGCGCTTCCCAGCGCGGGTTGGTTGATACCAGCAGCACGACATCGGCGGTTTCCAAATTGGCGATGCCGGTGTTGAAATTGACCGCCGCAAGATTGCTGACGTCATAGGACAGCCCCGTCTGACGACCCTCCAGCATGTCGGACTTAAACGAAGTCAGCAGCTTTTTGGCGGCATAGAGCGTCTCACAATCGACCAGATCACCGGCGATTGCCGCCACGCTTGATCCGGCGTCAACCGCGGCAATGGCGTCAAACGCCGCCCCCCATGACGCCGGTTTGAGCACGCCGTCATGCCGGACATAGGGCTGATCCAGACGTCGCCGCGTCAGACCGTCAATCGCATAGCGCGTCTTGTCATGCGCCCATTCCTCATTGACGTCGTCATTGACCACCGGCAGCACGCGCAGCACTTCGCGCCCGCGTGCATCGATGCGGATATTGGTGCCAACGCCGTCCATGACGTCGATGCCCAAAGTCTTGGTCAGTTCCCAGGGCCGCGCCTCGAACGCATAGGGCTTTGACGTCAAGGCGCCAACCGGGCACAGGTCGATGACATTGCCCGACAGTTCGCTGTGCACCGCATGCTCCAGATAGCTGGTGATCTGCATATTCTCACCGCGCCCGACCGCGCCGATTTCCTCAACCCCAGCCACTTCCTCTGCAAAGCGGACACACCGGGTGCAGTGAATGCAGCGGGTCATCACGGTTTTAACAATCGGCCCCATATATTTTTCGGTGACCGCGCGCTTATTCTCGTCATAGCGCGATCCGCCCCGGCCATAGGCCATTGCCTGATCCTGCAAATCACATTCGCCGCCCTGATCGCAAATCGGGCAATCGAGCGGGTGATTGATGAGCAGAAATTCCATCACCCCTTCACGCGCTTTTTTGACCATCGCGCTGTCGGTGCTAATCTGCTGCCCCTCCGCGGCGGGCAGCGCACATGATGCTTGCGGCTTGGGCGGTCCGGGCTTTACTTCCACCAGACACATCCGGCAGTTACCGGCGATACTTAAGCGTTCATGATAACAGAACCGCGGAATTTCCTTGCCCGCAAGTTCGCACGCCTGCAGCACGGTCGCGCCTGCCGGGACCTCGATTTCAATTCCGTCTACGGTGACTTTAGGCATTAGTCTTTATAATCCGGCGGGCCGACCAGTGCGTTGAGCGCAGTAAAGAACCCGCCCATGCTATATTCCTGCTCGGGATAGTCGCACAGGGCGACACCCGCCTTGAAATTGTCGACGAATTCCTGCTCCGACCCCGCGTCACGAATGCGGACCAAGATACTCTTGTCTTTTTCAAATATGCACTGTGCTAGCCGCTGCTCGATGGTGGTCGCAGAGGTTTCGGCGACAGCAGGTGCAGCAAGGGCCAGTAGAGTGAGGGTGAGTAGGGTTCTCATTTGCTAATAACTCCCAAATCGTCGTCCCACCGAAGGCTGGGGCCTAACCCCAGCCATTTCCCAGAAAAACCGTTGGCCTGGATGCCAACCTCCGCTGGCGTGACGTTAGAAGACAGACCGATCACTCCGCCGCCTCCATCATCTCGCCGCCGCCGTTCTCGCGAATCCGCCGCTCCAGTTCTGGCCGGAAATGCCGGATCAGCCCCTGTATCGGCCAAGCCGCTGCGTCGCCGAGCGCGCAAATGGTATGGCCTTCGACCTGTTTGGTGACGTCCCATAGGGTGTCGATTTCGCTAATATCCGCCTCTCCGTCACGCAGGCGCTCCATGACGCGCCACATCCAACCGGTGCCTTCACGGCAAGGCGTGCATTGGCCGCAGCTTTCGTGCTTGTAGAAATAGCTGAGGCGGCTGATCGCGCGGACGATGTCGGTCGATTTGTCCATCACGATGACCGCGGCGGTGCCAAGGCCGGAGCCGACATCCTTGCACCCGTCAAAGTCCATCGGCACGTCCATCATCATCGCGCCGGGCACCAAAGGCACCGACGACCCGCCGGGGATGACCGCGAGCAGATTGTCCCAGCCGCCGGTGATGCCGCCGCAATGCTTTTCGATCATGTCGCGGAACGGGACGCTCATCGATTCCTCGAACACCGCCGGTTTGTCCACATGGCCGGACACCTGAAACAGCTTCGTTCCCTTGTTATTCTCCCGGCCAAAGCTGGCGAACCACGCCGCGCCGCGCCGCAGGATAGTCGGGACCACTGCGATGCTTTCGACATTGTTGACCGTGGTCGGGCAACCATACAGCCCTGCACCTGCCGGGAATGGAGGCTTCAGGCGTGGCTGGCCCTTTTTGCCTTCCAGGCTCTCGATCATCGCGGTTTCTTCGCCGCAAATATACGCCCCTGCACCCCGGTGGACGAACACGTCAAAGTCATAGCCCGATTTGGCCGCATTCTTGCCGAGCAGCTTGGCTTCATACGCCTCTGCAACTGCCGCTTCTAATACCTTGGCTTCATAGATATATTCGCCGCGAATATAGATATAGGCGGCGCGCGCGCGCATCGCGAAACCGGCGATCAGCGCCCCTTCGATCAGCTTGTGCGGGTCGCCGCGGATAATCTCGCGATCCTTGCAGCTGCCCGGTTCGGATTCGTCGGCGTTGATGACAAGGAAGCTGGGGCGCGGATTGCCGTCCCGGTCCTTCGGTGCTTCCTTGGGCATGAAGCTCCATTTGAGACCGGTGGGAAAGCCCGCTCCGCCGCGCCCGCGCAGGCCCGACGCCTTCATCTCCTCGATAATCTTGTCATTGCCCAGTTTGATGAGGTCAGCGGTCTTATCCCAATCGCCGCGCTTTTTGGCGGCCTTTAGCCCCCAATCCTGAAAGCCATAGACGTTGGTAAAGATACGGTCTTTGTCCTGGAGAAAGTCAAAGGTCATGACAGCACCTCTTTCTGCGGCGCGAATCTCCGTTCGTGTCGAGCGAAGTCGAGACACCGTTGCGCTTTGCCAATTGTCTCTCGACTACGCTCGAGACGAACGGAGGCCGGAATGATGAGGCTATCCATTACCATTCCTTCCGATAATCATGATTGGCCTTGACCATGTCCTTCAGCACCACCGGCCCGCCAGCAGGCTCACTGGTCTTGCGTCCGGTTTGCGAGCCGACCGGGACCGGCTTACCCGCCGCCAAATCCTCCAGAATGCGGGTCATGCTGTCGTAATCTAGGTCTTCGTAATTGTCGTCGTTGATCTGGACCATCGGCGCGTTGCTGCAATTGCCCATGCATTCCACTTCGGTCAGGGTGAACAGGCCATCGGGCGTGGTTTTGCCCTTGTTCAGCCCCTTGTTCTTGCACGCCGCCATGACGTCATCCGACCCGCGCAGCATACACGGCGTGGTGCCACACACCTGCACATGAAACCGGCCAACGGGGGCAAGGTTATACATGGTGTAAAAGCTCGCCACCTCATAGGCGCGCATGAACGGCATATCGAGATAGGCGGCGACATATTCGATGACTGGTACGGGCAGCCACCCTTGCGTCGCGGTATCGGCCCCCACCTGCCGCTGGGCAATATCGAGCAGCGCCATCACTGCCGAACGCTGCCGCCCCACCGGATATTTGGCGATTTGCCATTTCGCCAGCGCCTCGTTTTCCGGCGTGAAAGCAAAGTCACCCCAGCGCGCACGGGTTTCGGTTTCGTCAGGAATTTTCGGTGCGTCAGCCATTATCGGATAAACTCCACACGCGATACTTTGTCGCCTTCAAAACTGTAGATAGATAGCACCTCAAATGGCACCGAGTCTGGGGACCGCGTCACAATTTCATGCAACGCGACAAATTCGCCGAGTTGGTAGCCAGAAACTATTTCAGTCCGATTGTGCGGGAATTCTGCGAACATCGCTGCCAAACCTGCGCGCACACCCGCTTTGCCTTCGCGCAGCACCGCGCTACGATATCCCGCCTCAGCCGCAGCATCCGTCATAAAGGCGACATAGGCGTCAGGATCTTGAGCATTGTAAGCTGCAATCATCGACTCGGCGATTTCGAGTTTGGTCACCGATCACACTCCCCAAACACGATGTCGATCGCGCCCAATATGGCGGTGGCGTCGGGGAGCATATGGCCTTTGGTCATGAAATCCATGGCTTGCAAATGCGAAAAGGCGGTCGGGCGAATTTTGCAGCGATAGGGTTTGTTTGACCCGTCGCTGACCAGATAGACGCCAAATTCACCCTTGGGGCTCTCGGTTGCGACATAGACTTCGCCAGCAGGGACGGGGAATCCCTCGGTATACAGCTTGAAGTGGTGGATCAGCGCCTCCATCGACGCCTTCATTTCGGCGCGCTTGGGCGGCACGATCTTGCGGTCGTCGGAACTACCGGACCATCGGGCATATCATTGAGGCATTGGCGCATGATGCGGGCCGACTGGCGGACTTCCTCAACCCGGACCATGAACCGGTCATAGCAATCGCCGCTGGTCCCGACGGGTACATCAAACTGCATCCGGTCATAGACATCATAAGGCTGCGACTTACGCAGGTCCCAAGCGACCCCGCTGCCGCGCAGAACGGGGCCGGAAAAGCCCCAGCGCACCGCGTCATCCTTGCTGACGGTGGCGATATCGACATTGCGCTGCTTGAAAATGCGGTTGTCGATGACCAGGCTCATCGCATCCTCGAACAGCGTTGGAAAGCTGTCGAGCCAATCGGCAAGGTCGGTGAGCAATTTCAGCGGTACATCCTGATGCACGCCGCCGGGACGGAACCAGGCGCTGTGCATCCGGGCACCGCTGGCGCGTTCAAAAAACTCCAAGCATTGTTCGCGGATTTCGAAAATCCAGATGTTGGGCGTCATCGCGCCGACATCCATGATATGCGCGCCCAGATTGAGCATATGGTTACAGATGCGGGTCAGTTCGGCGAACAGCACCCGCAAATATTGGCCGCGAAGGGGCACTTCGAGGTCGAGCAGCTTCTCAATCGCCAGCACATAGCTATATTCCATCGCCAACGGCGAGCAATAATCGAGCCGATCGAAATAGGGCAAGGCCTGCAAATAGGTCTTATACTCGATCAGCTTTTCGGTGCCGCGGTGCAGCAGGCCGACATGGCAATCTATCCGCTCGACAATCTCACCGTCCAATTCCATGACCATCCGCAAAACACCATGCGCGGCAGGGTGCTGCGGGCCAAAGTTGATGGTATAATTCTGGATTTCGGTGTCGCCAAGGGTCGGGTCGGCGGCGTCGGTGATGTGGTGCATTTCGTCGAGAAAATCAGCCATTCTGACCTCCTAAACATCTGTGCTCCCGCGCATGCGGGAGCCTATCTCCGGCAGTGCAACCGGCCACAGCGGTCGGGTAATAGATTCCCGCCTTCGCGGGAATACAGGCCAGACAGAACATCACTTCGCTTCCCCCTTCTCATCCCCGGGCAGGACATAATCGGTCCCCTCCCACGGCGATTGAAAATCAAAGCTGCGGAAATCCTGTGCCAGCTTGACGGGTTCGTAGACCACACGCTTTTGGGTTTCGGAATAGCGCATTTCGACATGGCCGGTCAGCGGGAAATCCTTGCGGAACGGATGGCCCTGAAAACCATAATCGGTCAAAATCCGGCGCAGATCGGGGTGCCCGGCGAACAGCACACCGTACATGTCGAACACTTCACGCTCCAGCCAGTTGGCGACTTCCCAGATATGGGTGATAGTCGGTACCGGAGTGTCTTCATCGGTCCGCACCTTGACCCGGATACGATGGTTTTTGGTGAGGCTCAGCAAGTGATAGCAGACCTCAAACCGCTCAGCCCGGTCGGGATAATCGACGCCGGCAATCTCGACCAATTGCTGATAGTCATGGTTTTCGCGCAGCTTGGTCATCACATCGGGCAGTTTTTTGGCATCGACCACCAGGCCGATTTCGCCGTGGGCCTCAATAACCTCGACCACCGCCTTGCCTAAAGACTTGGTCAGCGCGGCGGCAACGCCTTCGTTGCTGCTAATTTTCGGGGCACCATGCGCCATATTACCGCTCCACCGTGCCGATACGACGAATTTTCCGCTGCAATTGCATCACGCCATAAAGCAACGCCTCTGCGGTCGGCGGACAGCCGGGAACGTAAATATCCACCGGCACAATCCGGTCGCACCCGCGCACTACCGAATAGCTGTAGTGATAATAACCGCCGCCATTGGCGCAACTGCCCATCGAAATCACATATTTGGGATCGGACATCTGGTCATAGACCTTGCGCAGCGCCGGGGCCATTTTGT
>JBGSLY010000504.1:0-4185 GCA_041740435.1 Parasphingorhabdus sp. | reverse complement strand
TCGATGGCAGCCGCCGAACAATGGGACGTGACTTGGGAAAGCTGTGAAGTTGAAAACGGCCTGGTCAAAAATGGCAGCAAAAGTCTGCGTTTTGGCGAACTCGCCATGCGTGCCGCCGAAATGGAACTGCCCGATCCGGTGCCTCTGCGCGCCAGCCCGGTCAATAATCTGGTGGGACAGGATGTGCCCCGCCTTGACCTGCCCGCCAAGCTCGACGGATCGGCGAATTTTGCTGGCGATATCCGGTTGCCGGACATGGTCTATGCTTCGATCCGGCAGGGGCCGATTGGCGACACCATCCTGAAAAGCTATAACCGGGAGGGCGCGTCCAAAATCACCGGTCTGATCGATGTGATCGAAGACGAACGCTGGATCGCTGCCATCGGCACCAATTGGTGGGCCGCCAATCGGGCGCTGGATGCGATGAGTCCCATTTTTGAAACTACGGGAGTTCTGGCGGACAGCGAAAAGATGGATGCGGCGCTGGCGGAGGCCCTAAAATCGGGACCGGGCGTGCGCTTTGTCGAGCGCGGCGATATTGCCCAAAACTTTGAGAAATTTGGGTCATTGCGCGGAGAGTTTGAGGCGAACGCGGCACTGCACGCGCCGATGGAAACCCGCACCGCGACCGCGCATTTTGTCGATGGGCGGCTTAATCTTTGGCTGGCGACCCAGGCGCCCGCCCATGCGACCCGGCTGGCGGCGGAGGCGATTGGCATATCACTCGGCCGCGTCACGGTTTTCCCGATGATGGCCGGGGGATCGTTCGGGCGCGGCCTCGACAACGATATCGCGGGTCAAGTGGCGGTGCTGGCCCAGAAAATGGAGCGCCCGGTGCAACTGATGTGGTCGCGGCCTGAAGATATAATGCACGATATCTATCGCGCTCCGGCCCGCGCCCGATTAAACGCGGCAGTCGACAAATCCGGACGGCTTCGCGGTCTGCAAATCAAGATCGCCTCGCCCAGCAGTGCGCGGGAGCAATCGCAGCGGCTGGTGCGCGGCAAGGACCGGTTGGCGGCAATGGTGTCAAGCGGCGGCGAGGCCGATATTTTCGCGCTGGACGGCGCGGATTTACCCTATGACATTCCGCATCTCACCATCGACCATCATCCGGTGGCGCTGCCGATCCCGACCGGCGACTGGCGCGGCAATGCCAACAGCACCAATGCCTTTTTTGTCGAATCCTTCATCGATGAACTGGCGGCGATTATGAAGATCGAGCCGCTGTCGTTCCGGATGCAGATGATTTCGGGCCAGCCGCGCCTTGCCCGCTGTCTGACCGGCGTAGCGGCGATGGCGGGGTGGGACGGCGGCATGGACGGCAGCGGGCAGGGGCTTGCCTGTCACACCATGCACGGCGGTTATATTGCAGTGGTGGTCAAGGCGAGCCGCACCGAACAGGGCCTGCGCGTCAAGCGGATATCGGCGATGGTCGATGTGGGCCGGATCATCCACCCAGACATCACCCGGCAACAGATCGAGGGCGGGCTGGTGTTTGGCCTCGCAATGGCGGTAGGGTCGGCAACCGGCTTTTCTGGCGGCTTGCCCACCGCCCGGCGGCTAAGCGACCTCTCGCTGCCGCGTCTTGCCGAAATCCCGGAAATCCAGGTCGAATTTGTCCGCAGCGACGAGGAACCCGCAGGCTACGAAGAACTCGGCGTCCCCGCCGTCGCCCCCGCCATAGCAAGCGCACTATTTTCGGCAACGGGGGTGAGGTTTAAGAAGCTGCCGTTATTTGCGGAAGAGGTTTAGGCGGCGCGGCGAATGATTAGGTCCAACTCAGCACCGTTTTGCCGACGCACCTCCTCCAAATCGAAACAATTCTGAAGTCGAAGAAAAAAGCCTTCAGACATGCCGAAATAACGCGCAAGCCGGATATCCATATCGGCATCAATAGCCGACTTACCGTCGAGCACTTGCCGCAACTTCGTCGCCGAAACTCCCGCCGCTATCGCCACCTGCTCCACCGGAATATCTTTATCGATCAAAAAATCCTCCCGCAGGATTTCACCCGGATGGACGTTGTCCAACAAGCCCTCATCCTTTGTGATAGTCTTCGATTCTGACATCGTCCGCACCTCCATCGGACCAGTGAAAGGTTAACCTCCATTGGTCGTTGATGCGAATGCTATAGCGCAAAGGTGTATATCCCTTCAACTGCTCAAAACGATTGCCGGGCGGCTGGCGCAGTTCCTGCAATTGTTCCACCGAATGAAGTTGGATCATTTTTCGCAGCGCTGTCCGCTGAAGATCTGCAGGCAATTTTCTGCTCCTGCGGAATGTCGAGATTTTTTCTGTCTCGGGGTCGGCAAAACTACGAATCATTGGCTTGTCCAAAAATTGTGATCAAGCTTGTTAATAGTAAAAATTTCTTTGTGGTCCAGAAGGTAATCCCGGCAAACAGATAGGCGAGAGTAAAAAGATAGACGAGCATGAATGTCGGCTTTTTCTGTTCTTTGGTTTCGCTTTGATTATTTGATGGTAGCTCACTCCCCCAAGACCCGCACGCTAGGATAAACCCCGCGTGCCTTTGCTGCAAACCTGGCGTCAGCGGTGATAAGATCGCATCCCAATTTCATCGCCAACGAAAGATAAATGCAATCCTTCAGCGGATGGCCGAGGGTGACGGCTAGGTTGGCAGCATCTATGACCTGACCGGGAGAGGTCCGTTCAAGCACAAGCGATTGCCTGTCGATCAGATCGATCAGGTGGTAAAGGCCGACTCGCGAAATTTTTGCGTTGACCTTGCTGGAATTGACATTGCGGACAAGCGTAGCCGACACTTCGACGACAAAAATATCGGGTATGTGAAGATTGCCTTGCTCTTCCTCGAGCAAATGCCGTGCAAGGTCACTGCCGGTTTCTGCGACAAACCACTTTACGGCTACGCTCGCGTCGAGGACTGTCACCAGCTGTCACGCTCTTCCCTCAAAAGATCGAGCGATGTTTTGCCGCTGGCCAGTGTTATCGGATGCTGTCTGGTAAACGCGAGAAAATTGGCAACTGCCTGTTTGCTTTTCCGCTTTCTGTTGCGCTCCGCAATCATTTCACGCACTTCAGCGGATAAAGATCGGTTATTGCGTTTTGCATCTTCGGCAATTCCGGCAAGTTCATCGTCATCAATGTCGCGAACGGTCAGGGTAGCCATAGAATTTCTCCTTGCATGCATCATTTAGCATCAATGCATGCAAAATGCAAGCACTCTCACTTTCCAAACTTCCTTTGCACCTTGCCAAACCGGCCCTTTCTGGTTCCCGGTCGCCCTTCGGTTGCGCGGCCCTTCGGCGCCGCCACGCGCTGTTCGTGGGGCAGGCCGAGTTCGTCGGCTTCCAGCTTGCGGATTTCGTCGCGCAGGCGGCCGGCCTCTTCGAATTCCAGATCGGCGGCGGCGTCGCGCATCCTTTTTTCCAGCTCCTGGATATGGCTGCGCAGATTGTGGCCGACGAGGTGCGGGGTGTCGTCGAGGCCGGTATCGACCGTCACCATATCCTTGCTGGCGACATGGGCGATGATGTCGCCGATGTTTTTCTTGATCGATTCCGGCGTTATGCCGTGCTGCGTGTTATAAGCGACCTGCTTCTCGCGCCGCCGCCCCGTTTCTCTGAGCGCGCGCTCCATGCTGCCGGTCATCCGGTCGGCGTAGAGGATGACCCGGCCATCGACGTTGCGGGCGGCGCGGCCAATGGTCTGGATCAAGCTGGTTTCGCTACGCAAAAACCCTTCCTTGTCCGCGTCCAATATCGCGACCAGTCCGCATTCCGGAATGTCGAGCCCTTCGCGCAGCAGGTTGATGCCGATCAGCACATCATAAACGCCAAGACGCAAATCGCGGATCAACTCGATCCGCTCCAGCGTCTCGACATCACTGTGCATATAGCGGACCTTGATTCCGGCCTCGTGCATATATTCGGTCAGATCTTCGGACATCCGCTTGGTCAGCGTGGTGATCAGCGTTCGGTATCCTTGCGCGGCGGTCAGGCGGCATTCGTTGATCACATCGTCAACCTGATCCTCGACCGGGCGGATTTCCACCGGCGGGTCGATGAGGCCAGTCGGGCGGATCACTTGTTCGGCAAAAACACCGCCGGTCTGCTCCATCTCCCAGTTACCGGGAGTGGCCGATACGCTGACCGTCTGCGGCCGCATCGCGTCCCATTCATTGAATCGCAAGGGGCGGTTGTC
>JBGSLY010000503.1:0-1535 GCA_041740435.1 Parasphingorhabdus sp. | reverse complement strand
GGGATCGCTTTGCGGCGCTCCGTCGAGAATCAGCAGCGCCCGCGACGAAGCATTGCCGCCCAGCCCGCGCAGGGTAATCCCCTGACTGGTCGGATTGGCGGAGCGCGCATCGGAACGGCGGAACTGCTGCAATCCCGGCACCTCGCGCAGGGTGTTTTCCAGCCGCTTGCTGCTATCGACAGGAAGAATGGAAACCGAATAGGCCTCGTCCCCGCGCGCGGGCGGAAGGCCAGTGACGATGATGTCCGGAAATCTTACGCTGGCAAGCACGATTTCACCCTCATCTTGCGCCTCTGCAGCGGACGCAAAGCCGAGCAGGCACGCGGGCACTGCCCAAAGTGAGGACCGGATCATGCGCCGGGATCCACGCGTTCTGGCGCAGCCTCGGCAAAGGCGGAAATCGCACGCAGTTCAGCATCAATTCGCACCAATCGCGGGAATGCGGTCAGATCCGTGTCAAAGCGCCGGGCATTGGCCATTTGTGGGACCAGACAGACATCTACCAGATTGGGCAGCTCCCCGCCAAACAGCCCCGTTTCGGGTGCCGTCACCTCCAGCGCGGCAAAGCCTTCACTGATCCAATGCCGGTACCAGCCATCAATCGCTGCCTGCTCCTGCCCCATTTCGTCCTTGAGATAGCGCAAAATCCGCAGGTTGTTGATCGGGTGGATATCGGCGGCGATGATCAGCGTCTGGGCCAAAACCTTAGCCCGCGCCAAGGGGTCCGATGGCACCATCGGCGGATCAAGATAACGCGCATCCAGATAATCAATAATCGCCAGCGACTGGGCCAGGTCCTGCCCGTCGATTTGCAGCATCGGCACAAACCCTTGCGGATTGCGGGCCAGATATTCCGGAGCCTTATGCGCGCCGTCGAGCAGGCTGGTCGGCACGCGCCGGTGCGCCACGCCCTTCAGGTTGAGCGCAATCCGCACCCGGTAACTGGCCGAGGAACGGAAATAATCGTAAAGGATGATATCGGACATGCGCGCTGCGATAGGGGATTGTGGGGGCGTTGGGAAGGGGTCCCAATCAGCAGGCCGCTCACCCCTCCAATTCGACATCCCAATAGAGCCAGTCGTGCCAGCTGTCGTGCAGATATCCCGGCGGGAAGGCCCGGCCATGGTCTTGTAATTGCCAGCTGGTCGGGCGGATTGGGCGGTGTGCCAATTGCATATGCGCCTGTTCCGGCGTGCGCCCGCCTTTTTTGAGATTGCATGGCAGGCAGGCGGTGGCGACATTTTCCCATGTTGTCCGCCCCTTCAACCGGCGCGGAACCACATGGTCAAAGGTCAGATTGTCGGGCGAGCCACAATATTGGCACTGGAACTTGTCGCGCAGGAACAGGTTGAAGCGAGTGAAAGCCGGGTATTCCGATGGCCGCACATAATTTTTGAGCGCGATAACCGATGGAATTTTCATCTGGAAACTGGGGCTGTGCACTTCGCGTTCGTAGCAATCGACAATGTCGACCCGGTCGAGAAACACCGCCTTGATAGCGGTCTGCCACGGCCACAGGCTGAGTGGGTAATAGG
>JBGSLY010000502.1:0-7231 GCA_041740435.1 Parasphingorhabdus sp. | reverse complement strand
AGGGCAGGCAACAGGATATGAGCGGGCTTTAATGCGCCTAGCGTGATGGTGAGATCGTATTCGGGCACGGCTGAGAGCAGCGTCCCATTGTCGCTATCCACACCGCTGGGCAGATCAATCGCAATGCGCCGATGCGCTGCTCCCGCCAGCGATTGCAAATGCGTTTGCACCTCGTTCGACAATCCTCGCGACAGGCCAGTACCAAAAAGGCAATCGATCATTTGACTGGCTGGCTTCGCTTCCGACAAGGACGTGACAGCGCCTTGATACAAAGACCGCGCATGTTTGGCCGCCTCGGTAGAAGGGTCTGCCAGTGCCCCTACCCGGACCGGAACCCCGCGCTGGAGCAGCCACTGCGCAATGACATAGCCGTCGCCGCCATTATTGCCGGGACCGCAGAGAACCAGCGTTTCGCTATCTCCGCCGGTGCGCCAAATCCATTGAGCCGCGCCGTTCCCTGCCCGCTGCATCAGCGTATCAACCGACACTCCGCCCGCCATGACCGCTTCTTCTGCCGCCCGCATTTCGGCGGCGGTCAGGATGAAGCCTTGGTTGATCATGGGCTGTCCTATTCGGCCGGCATATCGGCGGAAACTTCAGCGGCGGGAGCGACCGCAGGCGCTTTCATCTTCGCGGGCAGGATATAGCGGTCCGCACCCAGCGTCACCATAATCTTATTATCCTCGACAATCGTAATCTTTGCGACTTCCGCCCCGTCCGAAGCGGCTAAGCCCCGGCCATCTTCGGGCGGCAGGACATCAAACCGGCGGAAACCGCCATCGGGCCGCCGGATGATCAGCTTGGCTCCGCTGGCGTCGGATAGGCTTTCTGAGGTGCAGATGCTTTGGAAAGCCTCTTCGCCATCAAGTGCGCATTCGATCTTGCCATCGGCCACGGCGGCATCGGCGGCTGCCTTTTCCTGCTCCGCCAGCACAGCATTGTCAGGCTGCCCGCACGCCGCCAGCAACAGCGTCACGAGAACAATACTAGATATCCGCATAAACATGGGTCTCCGCTGCCGCACCCGGATGGGTCACAGCGCCCTTATAGGCCGGTCCCACATTCTGTGCATAGCGCCACAATGCGCCTGACCCATAATCGGTCGTGCGCGGCACATATTCTGAACGGCGCTGCGCAAGTTCTTCGTCGCTAAGTTCAACATCAATGGTCCGCGCCTCGGCATCGATCGAAATCATATCGCCTTCGCGCAGTAGCCCAATCGGGCCGCCATCCGCTGCCTCTGGTCCGACATGGCCGATACAAAAGCCGCGTGTCGCACCGGAAAAACGGCCATCGGTGATCAGTGCGACCTTCTCGCCCATGCCCTGCCCATAGAGCGCGGCGGTGGTGGCCAGCATTTCACGCATGCCGGGACCGCCCTTGGGTCCTTCGTTGCGAATGACCAGCACCGCGCCTTCGCGGATTTGCCGCGCTTCGACGGCGGCAAAGCAATCCTCTTCGCATTCGAAAACCTGTGCGGCGCCTCGAAATTGCAGCCGCGCCATGCCCGCGACCTTCACAATCGCGCCTTCGGGGGCCAGATTGCCTCTTAGCCCCACCACGCCGCCGGTGGGCGACAGCGGGGTTTTTACATCATAAATAACCTTCTGGTCGGGGTTCCAAGTGATCTCTTCGATATTCTCGGCCAAAGTCTTGCCGGTCACCGTCATGCAATCGCCGTGCAGCAGACCATTGGCCAGCAAGGTCTTCATCAGCATATAAACGCCGCCCGCATCGTGCATATCGCGCGCGACATATTTGCCGCCGGGTTTCAGGTCGGCGATATAAGGTGTAGTCGAAAAAGCCTCTGCTACATCGAACAGGTCAAATTCAATACCCGCCTCATGCGCCATCGCCGGCAAATGCAGCGCACCGTTGGTCGATCCGCCGGTCGCCGCCACCACGCGTGCGGCGTTGATAAAGGCTTCGCGCGTGCAAATGTCGCGGGGACGCAGGTTTTTCTCGATCAGCGTCATGATCTGACGCCCGGCGGCCAGCGCCATATCATCGCGACTGGCATAAGGCGCGGGGGCCATGTTGCTGTTGGGCAGCGACAGACCAATGGCCTCGGCGACGCAGGCCATGGTGTTGGCGGTAAACTGACCGCCGCACGCGCCGTGGCCGGGACAGGCGACTTTTTCGAGCTCGATCAGTTCCTGTAGCGGACAATTGCCCGCGCTGTGCTGTCCTACTGCCTCGAACACATCGACAACGGTGACGTCGCGGTCGTGAAAACGTCCCGGCAGGATGGAACCGCCATAGACGAATATGCTCGGTACATTGAGCCGCAGCATCGCCATCATCATACCGGGTAGGCTTTTGTCGCATCCGGCATAGCCGATCAGCGCGTCATAGCAGTGACCGCGCACACTAAGCTCCACCGAATCGGCGATGACTTCGCGGCTGACCAGCGAGGATTTCATGCCCTGATGCCCCATTGCGATGCCGTCGGTGACGGTGATGGTGTTGAACCGGCGCGGCGTGCCGCCCGCCTCGATTACACCTTGGCGGGCGATGTCCGCCTGTCCGTCCAGCAGGGTATTGCAAGGCGCACTGTCGTTACCGGCGCTGGCAATCGCAACAAAGGGTTTCGCGATATCTTCGGCGGTCATGCCCATGGCGTAGAAATAGCTACGCTGCGGCGCGCGTTCCGGCCCTTCGGTGACATGGCGGCTGGGCAGTTTGGATTTGTCGAATTTGGTCATGGCCTCACCCCTGTTGGTTTGGCCCGTCCCTAGGCAAAAAAGCCCTTACTGCGCAAGCGAAGACAGAATTTTCGTGCACATCCGGTATAGAATATTGGCAAAGCGCCGCTGGCCGAATTCGTGGCTGATCATATCCTGACGGATTTCGATGCCGGTATAGGCGATATAGCGCTTTTCCGCCTGCCGGTTCATAGTCGCATTCAGATCCTTGCCCGAATAGGGCAGTTGATCGCCAACAACCAGTTCCTGTTCCTTCAGAAAGTCAATCGCCCGGCGCGATGCCAGTTGATAGTTGTTGTAGAGCACCCCGACATGCCACGGTCGTGCCTCACTCGATGTGCGCAAATGTGGTGTAAAGCTGTGCAAAGAGATAATCAATCGCGGCCACAGCTCATCGATCAACGCGCCAAGCTGATCATGATAGGGATGGAAATAGCGGTTGATCCGCTCCGTCCGCTGTTCTCGTGATAATACATTTCCCGGTATGTCGATCCCATCGCTGGACAAGGGAATGACGCCAGCATCCTCGGGATAGCGGTTAAGGTCGGCGACCAACCGGCTATGCTTGGCCAGCACCGTCATAAAGCCGGTATGCTCCATCATATAGCGGGCAACCTCGGCCACGCCGATGTCATAGGCGATATGATCGGTATAGCTTTTAATGGGAATACCAAGCTCGATATCGTCGGGGACATGGTTCGATGCATGGTCGACAATGACCAACACCGATCGCTCCGATGGTGCCCCTAGAAGCTCGAACATATCGCTCATAACAAATGCCCCAATGCAGCCCAATATTCGGGAAATTCTTCCTTTGCGCGCCGATATGCCGCCTGTGCAGCTAACACATCGTTAAACAGTGCAAAGCAGCTGGCCCCCGAACCCGACATGCGAAAAATTTCTGGTGCGGGATCAAAGCGTAAGGCCAGAATATCCCCAATTTGCGGGCATAAAGCAATGGCGGGCTGCTGGAGATCGTTGCGGCCGGAACGTGCCATATCCATCGGATCTTCGCCATGAAGCTCGCCCCGGGATTGGCGATCCCACTGCCCAAATACCAACGGTGTCGATACTCCCACCATCGGATTGATCAGCAAAACAGGCATACCGTTCATCGATTTGCGGACAATAGGCTGCAGAATATCACCAACGCCCGTACCCCGCGTCAACTGACTACGCACGCAGGCGGCTACATCTGCACCGAGCGGGGCCGCAAGTGCCTCCAGTTCCGCCTCCGACAGGCCGGTTCCCCAAAACCGGTTGAGCAGCCGCAATGTCGCCGCAGCATCCGCCGATCCGCCGCCGAGACCCGATGCAACCGGCAGGTTCTTGGTCAAGTTCAGCCGCGCACCTTTCGTGCAACCAGACGCCGATTCCAAAGCCTCTGCCGCCCGCAGCACCAGATTGTCCTTGGTCTCCAGCCCGGCCGAAAACGGACCTTCGATGGACATTGACAGGCGCGAATCCGCCTCTGCCCGAACCAAGTCGCCAACATCGACAAAGGCGAACAGGGTATCCAGCGCGTGATAACCATTGTCCATCCGTCCCAGCACGTGCAGCGCAAGGTTGATTTTGGCGGGCGCGAATTCGCTGTCTTTTCCGCTCACGGGGCGATCAAGGCCTCGGTCAATCCGGAGTCGAGTTTTGCCGACAACCGCGATTTATTCTCGCCTTCGGTCAGCATCGCCGCCGTGCGCCAAGCATAGCGGGCCTCAACCCGGCGTCCGGCCTGCCAATAGGCATCGCCCAGATGCTCGTTTATTGTCGGATCGGCGGGTTCGCCCTGCAACGCCTTTTCCAGATATTCGACCGCTTGCACCTTGTCCCCGGTCAGGAAAAACGCCCATCCCAACGAGTCCGTAATCGCTGCGGATGAAGGGTTGAGTTCATAGGCCTTTTGAATGAGCTTGACCGCTTCAGTGAGGTTTTCCCGACGCTCCAATTGCGCATAGCCAAGATAATTCAGAATTGTCGCATTATTTGGCACCAAGGAATCTGCCTTTTTTAGCGATTCCAGTCCCTCGGGCCAGATGCCGGCCTTTTCCTGAGAGCTGCCAAGCATGACGTAATAGCTGGCCAGCGTGGTCGGCGATGCATTTTGCGCCTCGGCTGCGGTCACCGCCTTGGCCAAAATTTCCGCCGCCTCTTGATCGCGCTTTTGCAGGTCGAGCGCACGGGCCACCAGAACCATCAGATCGGCCTGATTCGGCGTGACCGCCAGTGCCTGACGCGCCAAAGCTTCGGCCTCTTCCGCCCTGTCCTTCGACAACAGACTGCCGATCAACAGGTTATTGGCGATCAGCGACCAAGGGCTGCTGGGCGCGATATTTTGTAGCCGAGTTTGCGCCGCACGCGTGTCATCATTGGCGAAATAGGCGCGAGCAAGTCCAAGGGTCATATCGTCAGAACCGGGAGCGAGCATCTGAGCATTTTGCGCAAAAAACAACGCGAGATATGCCGCCCGCTGATTCCCCAAATCGGTACCCAACCTGTTGTAAAGCAGGGCCAGACCGCGCGGCAAACCGATCTTGCTGCTTCCCTTGACCCGCGGGTTCTGACCAATCCGCGCCGTCAAACGCGCTTCGGCACTGCTCCCCGCCGCATCCAATAGCGACAGCGCGATATCCGATTTTCCCATGGCAAGAAAATGGTCCGCAACCGCCATACGCAGCACAATCGTCGACTGTTCTTTTTCCGCAATTATGGGCTTCAACAGGCGCAAAGCTGTGTCGGTATTTCCGTTGGCGAGGAGAAGCAAAATGGCCTGGTCGCTGGCATAAAAGCGGGTGGTGGACTCCGCGCCGGCCCGGTCGAGATCGTCGGCAAAGTTTTCGCCCCGTACACTGTCCAGCCACGCCTTGAGCAGCGGCTCCATAAAGGCAAAATTGCGCAAGATTTCCAGCTGCCCCAGCGCGACTTCCGCCGCCTTCCAATCCCGCCGCATCACGGCATCGTTGAACATCAACAAAGGCATTTCAGGATCAACAATGCCCCGTGATTCCAAAATCCGCGCAGTCGCAATCGCCTGTCGCATATCGCCAGTTTGGATGGCGGTGCGATAGCTTTTTGCTGCGACCATGCTGCTGGTCGGTAGGGATTTCAGGATATTGGCGTACAGCAATGCTGATCGGCCGGTTGCATCCCGGTTCTCGCCCAATCGGGCTTCGACGAACTGCGTCAAGAGCAGGCTTTCGCTCGCCTTACGGGCAAAGCCCGGTGATGGCAGGACCATCGTTGCCGCCAGAATCGCAGAAAGGCCAAGGCGTTTACATATTGGGATAATTCGGTCCCCCGCCACCTTCGGGCACCACCCAGTTAATATTCTGCGACGGGTCCTTGATGTCACAGGTTTTGCAATGCACACAGTTCTGTGCGTTGATCTGGAACCTTTTCTCTCCGCCCTCTTCCACGATTTCATAGACGCCGGCAGGGCAATACCGCTGCGCTGGCTCGGCCCATACCGGCAGGTTCACCGTGATCGGAATCGCCGGATCGGCCAGCTTCAGGTGCACCGGCTGGTTTTCTTCATGATTGGTGTTGGAGAGAAACACCGACGATAATCGGTCGAAACTGATCTTTCCATCGGGCTTGGGATAATCAATCGGGCGGCAATGTTCGGCGCGCTTCAATTTGCTGAAATCCGGATGATGTTTCATGGTGAAGGGCAAGCGAAGACCCAGATACTCCAGCCAGAGGACAATTCCGGCGATAAGGGTACCAATGGCGCCGCCAAATTTCGAGATAATCGGCTCAAAATTGCGGACCATCCGCAATTCCTTGTAAACCCAGCTTTTTTCATAGGCCGCCGGATAGGCGGTTAGCTCGTCCTGTGCACGGCCAGCCGCGATCGCCTCTACCGCGGCTTCGGCGGCCATCATGCCCGACTTCATCGCGGTGTGGCTGCCCTTGATGCGCGGCACATTGAGGAAACCGGCGGTACAGCCGATTAGAGCGCCGCCCGGAAACACCAGCTTCGGCAAAGACTGAAACCCGCCGTCGCAAATTGCGCGCGCGCCATAAGAAATGCGCTTTCCGCCCTCCAGAATTTCGGCAATCGCTGGATGCTGTTTCCAGCGCTGCATTTCTTCGAACGGCGACAGATAGGGATTGGAATAGCCGAGCCAGGTTACATAGCCCAAGGACACCTGTCCGCCCGCCTGATGGTAAAGGAACCCGCCACCAAAACCGTCGTCGTCGCTGATCGGCCAGCCCTGGGTATGGATCACCCGGCCCTGAACATGCTGGTCCGCCGGAATGTCCCAGAGTTCCTTGATACCGATACCGTAGACTTGCGGCTCGACATCCTTATCCAGCTCGTACCGAGGCTTGAGCATCTTGGTCAGATGCCCGCGCGCGCCTTCGGCAAACAGGGTGTATTTGGCGTTTAGTTCGAGGCCCGGCTGATAGTCTGGACCCTGTTCGCCTTCGCGGTTCACACCCATATCGCCCGTTGCGACCCCGATCACGGCTCCGTTTTCGTCAAACAGCACCTCTGCAGCGGCAAAGCCGGGGAAGATTTCCACGCC
>JBGSLY010000501.1:0-2463 GCA_041740435.1 Parasphingorhabdus sp. | reverse complement strand
GAGGTTGAGGCCATCGACTAACCGCCCTGCCATCGCCAGCATATGGGCATAGCCATTGCGGGTTATCACCTGTCCCAACATGGCGTGCATCGCCGTTATCGACAAGGCATTGGCCGATAATGTGGTGCCAATGCCGCTATGACCCGGCGGGCGGGACCGGTTGAGCGCCTGCATTCTGGCCGCGACCGCGTCGGTAAAGCCATAGACGGCACAGGGCACGCCGCCGCCGATCGATTTGCCAATCACCATGATGTCCGGTTTGGGACCAAAACTGTTGCTGTGCCCGCCATAGCCCGATGAAATGGTGTGCGTTTCGTCGAACACCAGCAATGTGCCCGTCTCATCGCACAGCCGCCGCAGTGCCTCCAGATACCCCGGCGCATCGCGGACCATGCCGACATTGGTCATCACTGGCTCGGCCAACACACAGGCGGTGTCGCAGCTGCGCAATTCGCGCTCCAGTGCCGCAACATCGTTGAATTCGATCACGGTTGTCGTGGGCAGAATGTCGTGTACTTGACCGATCAGGCTTTGTCGCAAGGTGGGCAAATAATCCTCCCCGGAACGGGGAGGGGTACCATCCGCAGGATGGTGGAGGGGCACGGTCGGCATCAGCGGATCGCCTGAAACTTCGCTCTGAAGCGGAACTTGCCCCGCCACCAGCTTCGAGTTTGGGGTTGGATTGCCCCCGACAATCCAAGTCCGGTCCGGGGGGCCGGACGACCCCAAACTTCCCCCTCCCCTATTCGGGGAGAATTTTATAAGATCGACAAACACATCATCGACCGCGCCGTGATAGCATCCGTTAAAGATCAAAATTTTTCGCCGCCCGGTGATCCCCCGGCACCAGCGGATCACCGCACGATTGGCCTCGCTGGCGGTGGTGGTGACCTGCCATTGCGGCAGGCCGAACATGTCCGACAGCATCACCGCGACCTCTGCGCCCTTGGTCGTCGGCAGCATATAGCTTAGCCCTTGCTGCGCTTGCTCTGCCAAAGCCGCCGCCAGTGCGGGCGGCGAATGGCCGAACATGCTCGCCGTGTCACCGAGGCAAAAGTCGTCGAAAACCTGCCCGTCGAGCGATGTCAGGGTCGCATCCTTTGCGTGCGCGGCAACAACCGGAAATGGACTGGGCCAGTCGAGCATCCAGTGGAACGGCACCCCCTGGAACCAGCCGGTTGCCTGATCTGCCTGCGCTGCCGAATGGGGATTGGCGGCACGAAAGGCCGCTGCTTCGCGCTGCGCCAATGCGGTAATTGCGGAATCGGAAATCATAACCGATCCCTTAGCGCATACCATAGCAATCCCAAAGTCGCGAGCGGCCGGGCAAACAGCGGGCCGCCGGGGAACGGCTGATGCGGCAGATTGGCGAATACGTCAAACCGCTCCATCGTGCCGGTCACCGCCTCCGCAAGCAATTCACCAGCCAGCGTCGTCACCAGCGCGCCGTGTCCGGAAAAGCCATGCGAGAAGAAAACATTGCCCTTACGTCCCATATGCGGCAGCCGGTTCATCGTGACGCCTACCGCGCCGCCCCAAGCATAGTCGATGGGCGTGCTCGCCAGCGAGGGGAAAACCTCGACAATATGTTTGCGAACAAAACCGGCAATGTCTGCGGGCGGCGACTGCACATATTTTTCCCCGCCGCCAAAGATCAGGCGCTTGTCGGCAGACAGTCGGAAATAGTTGAGCACAAAACGGCTGTCGGCAACCGCGGCGTCGCTGGGCAGTAGCGCATCGGCATCGGGAAGCGGCGCGGTCGCCACATTGTAGTTCATGATCGGAATGGTGTAGCGGCCAAGGTTGCGGTCTTGGCCATTCATCCATGTGTCGGTTGCCAGAATGATAAAGCTGGCATGAAGATTTTCGGGGCTCATAGGACTATTCTCGAAAATCGTAACTCCAGCTTTGATCGCCGCCTGCGCCAGCCCCAGCGCATAATTTAGCGGATGGAAGTGGCCGCCATTGCGATCATAAATTCCGCCATGATAGCCTCCGCCGTTGATGTGCCGCCCCATATCTTGCGGCTCGACTATCTCGCTTTCCCAGCCGAATTCCTTTGCCAGATATTCGGCATCGCGCTGCATCGCGTCGAAATGGGCGGGCTTGAATGCCGCTTCCAGATGCCCGGATTTCAAGTCGCACGAGATGACATGCTTGGCTATCCGGCCCTTCACCCGATCCACCGCACCATAAGCAAGATCAAAAATCGCCTGCGCCCGCTCCCGACCAAACTCTTCGTCAATTTCGCGCATCGACCAGCGCAGTCCGGGAATCAGCTGCCCCCCATTGCGCCCCGATGCGCCAAAGCCGATGGTCTTGGCTTCCAGCAAAGCAGTTTTAAGCCCCTTCTCCGCACAAGCCAAGGCAGCCGACAATCCGGTAAAGCCGCCGCCGATGACCGCTACGTCCTAACCCGTCTCATAGTCGCGATCGTCGCCCTCGAATGCTTGTCTTCCAAAA
>JBGSLY010000500.1:0-16645 GCA_041740435.1 Parasphingorhabdus sp. | reverse complement strand
AATCTGGCGATTGTCGGCTTCATCCAACCTTTGTCCCGCTATTATTACGAAGAACTGCGCTTTGAACTCCGCTCCGGTGCGTTGGGAGCCTCGATCAAAGTCGGAGAATTTACCAAATTGGGCAAAAAAATGACCATGCGGATCGAGGAAAGCATGGACAGTGGAACCCAGTTGCGCGGCATGTTCGTCCGGGCGGAAAACAGCAAGGGGCAGACGGTATCGGTAACCGCAGAGCGCGGTCAGTTTTTGGCGACCGACGATCCCGATACAATCATTTTGCGCCTGACCAACGGAACGCTGGTCCACGATTCCCCGAAATATAAAACCCCCCGGATTTTGAGCTTTTCCAGCCATGATCTGCCGATTGACCTGCCGGATATCGCTTCTTTTCGCGGGCGCGGGGGTAAGGATTTGGAGTATACCATCCCCGAACTTGTCCGGGTTGGCAGCGATGTAAATCGCCCCTTGGCCGAACGCAACGAAAGCCGGGCTAATTTCCATTTTCGAATGGTGGAGGTGGTCATGATGCTGCTGATGCCGCTGCTCGCGGTGGCGCTGGCGGTCCCGCCGAAGCGATCCACCAGTGCGCTGGGTGTATTTGTCTCGGTGGTGATGGTGGTCACCTATCACAAGATCAACGAATATGGCGAGGATATGGGAACGCTGGGCATTGTCGATCCGATCATTGCGCTGTGGGTTCCGTTCATCCTTTTTGCTGCGCTGATCATCTGGATGTATCATGTCGTCGCGCACGTGCCCGGCGGACAACCAATTGGTGGTCTGGAGCGTGCGATTGGCAAAGCGGGCAAGGCGGTCGCTTGGCTGTTTCGGCTCGGCCGGGAAAAGCGGGTTGCCGATGTTACCTAAGGAATTGTCGGTTCAAGCTTTGTCGGCCCGCACCGTTTGTGTCGAGCCCTTCGACAAGCTCAGGATGAACTTGGCCAAAAGTCCAAGTCGAGACACTCTCTGGCGGTGCGATCCCAATCGGCCTCTCGACTTCGCTCGAGGCGAACGGCGAGGCGCGTTCAAAATCAATTGCGGAGATGCTCGACCATTGTATGGGACTGCTTCATGCTGAGCTTTTTCCCTTCGCGCACGCTTGCCCTATATATGGGCAAGATGTTTCTGATCCGCACCTTTGCGTTTCTGGCGCTGTTGGTTCTGGTGCTGCAAGCGCTCGACCTGCTGAGCGAAAGCGGCAAAATTCTCTCCTATGAAGGCAATGGTGAAGCGCAGCTCTGGACCTATGTTTCCTTGCGCGGGCCGCAGATTGTGAAAACTTTCCTACCTTTTTCGGTGCTGCTGGGAACGCTCATCACGCTCGCCACGCTCAACCAGAACAGCGAAGTGGTGTCGATGAAGGGGGGCGGGCTTTCCGCGCATCAAATCTTGGCTCCCTTGGTGGTCTCCAGCATGCTGGTCGCGATCATTTCCTTTGTTTTCAACGACACCGTCGTGGCCCCGGCAACCGCCCGGCTCAGCCAATGGGAAGCGGTCGATTATGGTCCGGTGCCCAAAGACAGCGGCGTGCGCAGCAATATCTGGGTGCGCGATGGCAACAATCTGATCAACGCGCAGACGGTAACCGGACGAGGTAATGCCGTTATTTTGCAGGACGTGGCAATTTTTAATCGGGTCGATAACCGGCTGCGCAATATCGTTCGGGCGGAAAATGGGCGCTATACCGGACAGGAATGGGAATTGGAGAACGTCCGCCAATTCGACGTCGCGACCGGGAAGGAAGAAAATTTTGATCGGATAACCGCAGGCCGGACGGTGACGCCGGACCAATTTACATTGGCCAATGTGGACCCCGATGACCTCTCGCTGATGCAACTACGAACCGCAATCGCCGATCTGAAAGCGGCGGGCCGACCAACCCGCACGCTGGAGGCGAATTGGTGGCACAAGATTTCAGGGCCAATATCCTCGCTGCTAATGCCATTATTGGGGGCGGTCGCGGCCTTTGGCCTTGCCCGGTCGGGTCATTTGTTCCTGCGCGCGGTGATTGGCATGGCGCTGGGCTTCACCTATTTTGTCGCCGACAATTTTGCGCTGGCGATGGGCAATATCGGGGCCTATCCGCCGTTATTGGCGGCCTGGGCCCCGTTTTTCCTGTTTCTGCTGATCGGCGAAACCGTGCTGATCCGCACGGAGGAGTAAATTACAACCGGCCCGCGCTTTTGCACATCAGCGACGCAACCAGCCCCGGCAGGCCCGGATAGTTCGCACCGTCATAGGTGGACTGCTCCGGCATCGCTGCCTTAATTCGCCGGTGCGCTTCGCCCAGCGCGTGATAGGGCAGACCGGGCAGCAGGTGGTGTAGCGCATGGTAACGCAGGCCCACCGGTGCCCAAAGCGCGGGCAGTAAGGCGGGCGGCGGCACGTTGACGCTGTCCAGATATTGCGCGGTCTGGGTCATCACTTCGCCTTCATTCTCCCACAAATGCGCGACCAAAGTCCGTATCTGATTGAGCACCATGCTGCCCGACACAATGGCCAGATAGATCAGAAAGCCGCGCATCGGGATAATGCCCAGTACCAGCAAGCCGATCAGGCCAATCGCCCAGATACTGGCTCCGGTCTCTTGCCACAGCCATATGCGCCGCAGGTCGCCGGTCGGCATTTTGCGGCGAAACAACGGATTGATCACCAGCCCTGAATAGCGCGCAACCACCAGACGGCGAAGCGGCGGAAACAGAACGGATAAGGGGGACAATATGCCATAGCGAAACAACAGTGCCGCTGGTGCCAATGCGGAAACCACCACAAACAGCGGCACTGTCCATGGCTTCATAAGCGCAAGCGGCAGATATTCCGGATCCTCGACCGTGCCGTACCGGGTGCGTGCATGGTGCAAACTATGCACCCCTTCGTACATGAACGAGGGCAGCAGCAGCGGTATCCCGACTAGCAAGTTCCAGCCGAGCCGAAAACCCGGAACAGAAGCATGACGGATATGGGTCAATTCATGGATGAAGCTGCCCGCCCGGTAGAGCGACAGTATCGCGACAATAACCGCTATCGCCAGTATCCATGTCTCGCCCGCCGTGATGGCCAGCACTAGCGCCGCATAGCCCAGTCCTGCCGATGCCAGCATATCGCCCCAGTAAATCCAGGGACGCGGCGCATTGAGGTCGCGGGTCACCAATGCCGCCGTTCGGATCAAGTTGCTGTCATCGCCGCGTGCCGACCGCTGCGGTGCGGCGGGAGGGGCGGTATCGAGCAAGGTGGCAGGATTATAAGCGTTCATGATACTCGGCTCTTTGGTTACGGCTTGCGGGCCATTTGGGCAGCCCTGACCAAAATTTCGTGGCACAATGATGGCAAAGGCTTGGCATTATACGCGGTCGTCTCGCGGAGGCTTGACTTTGGCATGGTCCTGTCGTCACTGCCGCCACATGACCAAGATAGTGATCCGGCCGATAAACACCAAGCGCGATCTGAAGGCGTTTATCGAACTGGCCTATCGTCTATATGCCGACGATCCCCATTGGGTCCCGCCATTCCGTTCGGATATGCGCGAATTGCTGACCCCCGGCAAGAACCCGTTTTTTGAGCATGCCGATGTGCAATTGATGTTGGCTGAGCAAAATGGTCACGTCGTCGGGCGGATCAGCGCCCACATTGATCATTTGGCGCTCACGCAGCCCGCCGAGCAGGGGATGGGACCGGGTACGGGCAACTGGGGATTGATGGAGGCGGAAAGCGCCGAAGTGGCCCAGGCACTAATGGCCGCAGCAGAAGGCTGGTTAAGAAGCAAGGGGATGCACCGGGTGCTGGCCCCGCTTTCTATGTCGGTCTGGGAGGAGCCCGGCCTGCTGACCAAGGGCCATGAGCATCCCCCGACCATCATGATGGGGCATCATAAGCCCGAATATCAGCCATGGATTGAAGGCGCTGGTTATCAATTGGCCAAACAGCTTTTTACCTACGAAGTCTTGGTTTGCAACGGCTTTCCTGACCTCGTTAACCGCATTGTGGCGTCGGGAGAGCGCAATCCGCGCATCAATGTGCGCAATGTCGACAAATCGCATTTCGACCGCGATGCGGCGATTATCCTGGGCATTTTGAACGATGCCTGGTCGGACAATTGGGGCTTTGTGCCGTTCACCGAATCCGAGATTGCCTATATCGGCAAAAAGCTCAAGCCGTTGGTCTATGAACCGCTGATCCAGATTGCCGAGTTGGACGGGGAACCGGTTGCCTTTATGATGACGTTGCCCGACATGAACGAGATTACCAAATCGATGAAGGGATCATTGTTCCCCTTCAATTGGGCCAAGCTGCTCTGGTGGCTGCGCGCGCCGAAAGCGCGGACGATGCGGGTACCGCTGATGGGGGTCTTGAAGCAGTATCAAAGCAGCCGCCTTGCCAGCCAGCTGGCCTTTATGATGATCGAAAAAATTCGCCGCAGCGCAGTGGCCGATTTTGGAACCAAACGCGGCGAAATCGGTTGGATATTGGAAGACAATAAGGGGATGGTCGCGATTGCCCAGTCGATTGAGAGCCACGTCAACAAGGTCTACTCGCTTTATGACAAAAGGCTCTAGCTCATGATCGCCCACCGGGAGCGTCATATGGTCCAGCGAATCGGCTGGCTGCGCGCGGCGGTTCTCGGTGCGAACGATGGTATCGTATCGACCGCCAGCCTGATTTGCGGGGTTGCCGCATCGGGGGCAAGTCACGGGTCGATCATCATTAGCGGAACCGCTGCGCTGGTCGCCGGGGCAATGTCGATGGCGGCGGGCGAATATGTTTCGGTAAGCTCGCAGGCCGATGCCGAAGCTGCCGATCTGGCAAAGGAAAAGTGGGAGCTCGAAACCACGCCAGAGGCGGAGTTGCAGGAACTGACGGGCATTTACATCAAGCGCGGGCTGGACAAGCCGCTCGCACGACAGGTGGCGGAGGCGTTGACCAAAAAAGACGCGCTGGCGGCGCATTTGCGCGATGAATTGGGCATCGTCGGCCATATGGAGGCGCGTCCGGTGCAGGCCGCATGGACCTCTGCGGTCTGTTTCGCGGCTGGGGCGGGATTGCCGTTGCTGGCGGCCTATTTTACCGGACCGACCGCGTTGATACCAGTTGTGGCCTTGTCTTCGCTGGTCTTTCTGGCTGTGCTGGGCGCTTTAGGGGCGCGGGCGGGCGGTGCAGGCTTGGTTCGTCCAACGGTTAGAGTGGTATTTTGGGGCGCTCTCGCCATGGGAATCACCTTCGCCATTGGTAAGGCGTTTGGCACTGCAATCGTTTGAAAAGGCGCAGAAAATCGCGCTCTGCGATAATTGCTAGTAGCAATTGGCTCGCCAATGTTGTTACATGCGGTTGAGAGGGGTTCCGCGTGCAGACCGATACGGTTACGCAACTTACACATGACATCGGGTCCGGCAGCTTGCTGGACAGCGTTTCATTCCTAAACCTTTCAGACATCCGCAGCGCCGCCGCCAATTTCAACGATATCGCCCGGTCATGGGGGCTTCGCGTCGCTCTGTGCGCCGATATTGCCTCGGGCAAGCCGATCATGGACGCCGATGGCAATTCCTTGAACGCCGATATATTCGGTTGGGTGCAAAACAGGGAGCGTTGGTGGGCCGACGCCCGCTATGCGCTGCATTCGCCAATCCCGCGTGCCTGCCGCTATGAAGGGGAGCCGTTCTGGTGTGCCCGGTCGTCGGGCTTTCACACCCGTTCGCCCAATCTGTTTCTCGATGATATTGACCTTGGTCCCTATTTTGCGGCGGTCGAGAAGGTGTATCAGGCGATGATCGTGGTGCCGGTGCATCTACCCTTTGGCCAGATTTCCGCGAACAGCTTCCCGCTGATCGACCGTGAAGCAACCAGCGCCGCGGATATTTTTGAGGACCATGGCACCCAATTGGCGGCGCTGACCCGCCGCTTCATCACCTGTTATCTGTCGGTCGCTTCCAAATCGCGCTATATCAGCTCCGACTGCGGCCTGTCCAAGCGCGAGGCCGAATGCATCAAATGGGCGTCGATTGGCAAAACCGATGACGAAATCGGGGAGATCATGTCGGTCTGCCGCTCCACCGTCCGCTATCATATCCGCCGCGCCGGTGAAAAGCTGGGCGCGGTCAATCGGACACAGACGGTGTTCAAGGCCGCACAGCTTGGCTATCTCAGCGCCGCGCAATGGGAACGGCTGAGTTCTGAAACCTACGCCCGTACCGCCACCAAAAATTCTTGACCATTTGTGCAGTTGAGAAAAGCCGCACTCCCCCTAGCTTCGTAGATTGCGACAAAAGGCAGCAAATGCCGCGCAGATCACATGTGACTGGCCCATTGGTCAGCCGCGAACAGGGAGAGGATTTTGGCCATGGTATCTACTCGTAAAACCGTATTCACTGCATCAACCATCAAAACATCGCTGATGGCATCGGCGGCGTTGCTCGCCATGACGAGCGCCCCGGCATTTGCGCAAACCGGCGCGGAGGACGACGAAGATGAATCGATCATCATCGTGACCGCGCGTGCCCAAGCGGAATCACTGCAGGAAACGCCGGTCAACATTACCTCGATCGGAAAGGATTCTCTCGATACCTATCAGGTCAACGAAATCGCCGACGTGGTTGGCCGTGTTCCCGGTCTAAACGTCCAGATCGGCGGATCGGGCGCGGGGGCGCAAATCAGTCTGCGTGGGCTGGGTTCCAGCAACATCTCTTCCGCCTTTGACTCCGCCGTCGGCATCAGCATCGACGGCGTGCAGGTCAGCACCCAGCGCTTGCTGCAAACCGCTTTTTTTGACGTGGAGCAGATTGACGTTCTCAAAGGGCCACAATCGTTGTTCTTCGGCAAAAGCGCGTCTGCCGGGGTCTTCTCGCTGCGCTCCGCCAATCCCACCTCCAGCTGGGAAATCGGCGGCAAGGGGTCGTATGAATTTGAGGAAAAAGGCTATACCTTTGGCGGCTATATTTCGGGGCCAGTCAGCGACACCTTGGGCATCCGCATCGCTGCGCAATATCAGGATATCTCGAACTATGTCGAACTGGAACCTCAAGTCGCGGCACGCGACAAGAATAAGGGGATTTCCAACTTCATTGGCCGCGTGACCCTAAATTGGGAGCCGTCCGATCAGTTTACCGCCAATCTGAAAATCAATTATAACAACCAGAAGAGCGAGACGATTTTGGGTCATTCCGACCTTGATTGCGGTCCCGATGGTCTGGTCAGCCCGACCCGATTGCTCGGCGCCATCGTCTTCCAATCGAACCACAGCTGCGACATCAGCGATGGTCTCTATCCGTTTTCGGATGGCGACCCGCGCCTGACCAAAGTGTTTGCCGGAACCACCGGTGATGGCCGCGACCTCAGTCAGGAATATAACGACACCGAAATCGTCTTTGTCCGGCTGGCGATGGACCTCAAGCTGACCGATTCGCTTACCCTGTCGACGGTGTCGGGCTATGTCGATTTGTTCAACGAGTATAACGGCAACTTCAATTACACCGGAAACGCCAACGGCACGCCGTCGGGGTTCATGGCACCTTTCCGCAATGAACTGACCCAATTCACCCAGGAATTCCGGTTGATCAGTGATTTTGATAGCCCGTTCAACTTCATGCTGGGGGCGTTCTGGGAAGATCGCAATATTCCCTATGGCACCTCGCAAAATGCCTTTGTCGCTGCCTTCCTTGGACCCACGAGCGGCGGGGAGACCTTCGACTGGTATGCGGAGCGGAACAGCAAGGCCAAAGCCCTGTCCTTCTTCGGCAACGCGACTTGGGACATCACCCCGCAACTGGAGCTATCCGGCGGTATCCGTTGGACCGACGAGAAGAAATCCACCACCGTGGCTTTCCCGTTTGTCCATGATATCATCACCTTTGGCTTCGGGTTCTTGCCATCGGGCTTTTTTGCTGGACCGGTTCGCTTTTCGGATAGCAATTGGTCGCCAGAGGTATCGCTGAAATATCAGGCGACCGAAGACATCAATATCTATGCCGCGTTCAAGACCGGATTCAAATCGGGCGGTGTGGACAATAATGCTCTGCCGTCCGGGCCTCTGGCGCAATTGAACTCGCCCGATCCTGCGGTCCGCGCAGCGATTGAAGACGGGCTGCGTTTTGATTCGGAAACGTCAAAAGGCGGCGAAATCGGCATCAAGTCGCAATTTGCGGATCGTTCGGTCACGTTGAACGCGGTTGCGTTTTACTACACCTTCAATGATTTGCAGATTCAGGAATTCAGCCTGGCGATCTTCAACTTCGAAACCTACAACGCCAGTAAGGTGGTCACCAAGGGCCTCGATATCGATTGGGCTTGGCGCACGCCGGTGGAGGGGCTGACCCTGTCCGGCGCGGTTTCCTATACCGACACCAAATATGCCGAAGATATTGTGCGTCCCAATTTGACAACGGCCATTGTAGATGGCCGGGCGACGGCGCGCGCGCCCAAGCTGTCGGGCAATATCGCGTTCGATTGGCGGAGCCAAGTCAGCGACGGGTTCGAACTGGGTCTGAGCGGCAATGCCAGCTATTCCAGCTCCTATTTCACCAACGCGACCGACTCCTATTACAAACAGCCAAGCTATGTGACGCTGGACGGATCGATATCGGTTGGTGATCCCGATGGTGCGTGGAAACTCTCCTTGATCGGCCTCAATCTGACCGACAAGCTGTGGACCAACACCAATGGCCCGGCACCGTTTTCGGCCGATGATACGGTGCATACCCAGAACCGGGGTCGGCAGGTGTTTGTCGAGGCGTCTTTCAAGTTCTAAAATGACATTTTGATTGGCGCTCTCCCGCTGATCGAATGGGGCCGGAAACGATTGCGCGTTTCCGGCCCTTTTTTTGTGGTGATTCCTAGAGAAATCCTCCCCGTTCCGGGGAGGAGTTTTATCGAATGCGACACCTCATTTTCACCCATACACCGCATCGTCCGGCCACCGCCCCGCCCGTGTCAGCGCCGCCAGTGCCGGATGATCTTCATCATGACTCCCCGCTGCATTCTGGCTCCAGCCCATGACCGGCACACGCTCAATAATCTTCCACTGCGGACCGCGTTTTTCAAACCTGTCGAGGTAACGGCCAATATAGGTCATCTCGCTCTGCCCGCCATCGGCCGTGTTTTGCAGATGATAGGCCGTGACATAGGTTTCCACCCCCGCTGCCACGCCATCCGGCGCAAAATCGATCAGTACATTGCCTATCTGATGTTGCGTCTGGACAAAGCCAGTAATCGCCTGTGCCAGACCGACGCAAAACGGATGGGCGAGGGCAGGCTCCGCGCCATAGAGCACCGTCGCTTCGGGCCAATAGCAGGCGGTCAGCGCATCCACATCTGCCCGGTCCACGCCCCGGCAATGCAGCGCCAAAATCTGCCGGATCGCGCTCTCGTCGGTCAATCGCTGCGTGTCCGGCACTTCGCCCGCCTGTAACCCCATTTCGCCATTCCTGTTTGCTAGTCAAAAAGGCAATTTACCGCAAATCCCTCGCGCATAATATGCCCCTAATCGATAGCAGGGGATGGCCGGACAATGGACAATAAAAAGGCGGCGGAGCTGCTCGACATTTTGGTGATCCGTGATTTGCCGGCGCTGTATATGCGCGGGCTTGACCGGCTCGACCGGGACCTGCTGCGCGCCCAGTTCTGGGACGATGCCTATGTCGATTACGGGATCTATGCGGGCGATGCCGACGGCTTTGCCGATTTCTGCATGGTGGCGTTAAAGGATCATATCCGCAACCACCATATCATCGGTCAGAACCTGGTCGAAGTCGTTGGCGACATGGCCTATGGCGAGGTCTATTTTCAGGCCTATCACCGGGTTCGGCGCGAGGACGGAACGCTGCGCGATATGGTGATCGCGGGCCGCTATATCGACCGCTATGAGCGGCGCGGCGGCGTCTGGAAATTCGCCTATCGCAGCGAGGTGGTCGACTGGGCGCGCGATGATCCGGCGGCGGATGATTTTATCGCAGGCTCCGGCAATATCTGGGGGGAACGCAAACCCGATGATCCGCTGTATAACCGCAGCGCGATGACGCGGCCCGGCGGCAGTGCATGACCCATGACCTGACCCGACCCTCCGATCCCGATCTGGCGCCGGGCGAGGCGCGCTGTCCCGGACTATCGTATCAGGATATTTTGGACGCCGATGGAGATGCCGTGCCGCCAGCGCTTCGCGCGCAAAGCTTTCACTATCTGGGCGATGCGGATATTGGCTTTGACCGGTACCTCAACGCGGATTTTGCGGTCCGCGAGCAGGACCAGATGTGGAACCGCGTCTGGCAGTGGGCGTGCCGGGAGGAGCATATTCCCGGCGTTGGTGACCGCTATGTCTACGATATCGGGCCCTATTCGATCCTGATCGTGCGCGGAGCGGACATGGAGGTCCGCGCCTTTGTCAATTCCTGCCCGCACCGGGGCATGCAGTTTGCCGCAGAGGGCAGCACCGGTACGCGCCGCTCCTTCATCCGCTGTCCGTTCCACGGCATGTCGTTCCATCTCGACGGAGCCTTGCACGAAATCCCCTGCCGCTGGGATTTTCCGCATGTCAGCGAGGAGAATTTTCACCTGACCCCGGTGCGGTGCGACATCTGGGGCGGGTTTGTGTTTATCAATATGGACGACAATGCCCCGCCGCTGCACGAGTATCTGGAGGTCATGCCGGAGCATTTCAAACTCTGGCCGATGAGCGACCGCTATGTCGCGCTGCACACCGAAAAGATCCTGCCCGCCAATTGGAAAATGGCAATGGAGGCGTTTCTGGAGGCGTTTCATGTGCTGGAAACGCACGCTCAAGCGGTGCTGACTGCGGCGGACGCCAATGCGCAATATGATATTTTCGGGCAGAATGTCAGCCGCTTCATCCACGCCATCGGTGTCCCTAGCCCGCATTTGAAACGGCAGGTGAGTGAGCGGGAGGTGTTTGCCAAGCTGGGCCGCGATCCCGATAGCCTGCCCGAAGGCGCATCGGCGCGGGCGCATCACGCCGCCCTGATGCGCGCCGAATATAGCGCAGAGTTCGGCACCGACCTGTCGCAAACATCGACCGCCGAAATGCTCGACAGCATCGAATATTTCCTGTTCCCCAATGCCTTTTTCTTCCCCGGCATCAACATCCGGCTTTGCTACCGCTTTCGCCCACTCGACGTCGACCATTGCCTGCACGAGATACTGGTGCTGCAACCCCTGCCGCAGAGCGGGGAGCGGCCGCCGCCCGCGAAGCCGATCCGGCTTGGTGTGGAGGACAGCTATACCGCCGTTCCCGGTTTCGTGCTGGCCGAAATCCTTGATCAGGACACCGAAAACCTGCGGATGCAGCAAAACGGGGCGCGGGCATCGCGCAAGGGGGCGCAGACGCTGGGCAATTATCAGGAAGCGCGGATTCGGCGGATGCACCTCACTCTCGATTCCTATCTGCAGGACCAAGACACCGCTTGATTGCATTTAACCGAGCGATTAAACCCGTTCCTATCATACGAACCAAAGGACCATCATGACCTATCCCCATCTGCTTGCCCCGCTTGATCTAGGTTTTACCACTATCAAGAACCGGTCGATCATGGGCTCGATGCACACCGGGCTGGAGGAGGCGGAGAACGGCTTTGAACGCATGGCCGCCTATTTTTCGGAACGCGCCGCCAATGACATCGGGATGATCATCACCGGCGGCTTTGCCCCCAATGAGGAATCCTCGCTGGAGGGGTCGGCACTCGCTGGAGACGACCGGATTGCACAGCACCGCATGGTCACCGACGCGGTGCATAGCGCCAGCCCGGACGTGAAAATCTGTATGCAGATCCTGCACCCCGGTCCGCTAGCCGGCACCCCCAATCTGGTCGCGCCGTCGCCGGTGCGCTCGCGGATCGGGCGTTATGTCCCCAATGAACTGGATAAGGCGGGCATCCAGAAGCAGATTGACGATCATGTCAATTTCGCGGTTGTCGCGCAAAAGGCGGGCTATGACGGGGTCGAGATTATCGGCTCGGCTGGCTATCTGATCTCGACCTTTCTGGTCCAGAAAACCAATTTGCGCGAAGACGAATATGGCGGGCCGTTTGAAAACCGGATGCGTTTTGCGGTCGAGATCGTCGAACAGACGCGGGCGGCGGTCGGGCCCAATTTCATCATCATTTTCCGCATCGCGGCGATGGACATGCTGGAGGACGGCATGAGCTGGGACGAGATTGTTACCCTTGCCAAGGCGCTGGAGGCCGCCGGGGTCACCATCATCTCCACCCATTTCACCTGGCACGAAAGCGCGGTGCCGACCATCGCCACCATGGTCCCGCGCGCGGCCTTTACCTCGGTCACCGGGCGGCTGCGCAAGGAAGTCGGCGTGCCCGTCATCACCTCCAACCGGATCAACATGCCGCATGTGGCGGAGGAAGTGCTGGCGCGCGGTGATGCCGATCTGGTGTCGATGGCCCGCCCGATGCTGGCCGACAGCGCCTTTATGCGGAAAACGATCGAGGGGCGGGAGGATGAGATCAACACCTGTATCGCCTGCAACCAGGCGTGTCTGGACCACACATTCTCCGGCAAGCTGACCTCGTGTCTGGTCAATCCGCGGGCGTGCCACGAGACCAAGCTGAATTACTGGCCCACCGCCAATCCCAAGCGGATTGCGGTCATTGGTGCGGGGCCAGCGGGTCTGGGCTATGCCACGGTCGCAGCGGAGCGGGGGCATAAGGTCACCATATTCGAAGCCTCCGACGCCATCGGTGGGCAGTTTAACCTCGCCAAACGCATTCCGGGCAAGGAGGAGTTTTACGAAACCATCCGCTATTATGGCCGGATGATCGAGGTGCTGAACATCGACCTGCGGCTGAACACCTTGGCGAGCGTAGAGGCGCTGGGGGCCGAGAATTTCGACCATATCGTCATCGCCACCGGCATCACCCCGCGCACCCCCGCGATCCCCGGCATCGACCATCCCAAGGTGGTGCGCTATATCGATGTGATCGAGGGCCGGGCCGCCGTTGGCAAAAAGGTCGCGATCATCGGTGCGGGCGGCATCGGCTTTGACGTGGCGGAACTGATCAGCCACGCCGGACCTTCGGGCGCTGTCGATGTCGACGTGTTTGCCGCCGAATGGGGCGTTGATTTCAAGAACCACCCGCGCGGCGGCGTGACCGGGGTGGAGCCCAAAGTGGCACGCGCCGACCGCGAGATTACCCTGTTGCAACGCAAGGACAGCCGCGTCGGCGCGGGGCTGGGCAAGACCACCGGCTGGACCCACCGGCTGACGCTCACCCGGCGCGGGGTCAATATGATGAACGGAGTCGAGTATCAGAAGATCGACGACGACGGCCTGCACCTGCTCGCGGGCGGAGAGCCAGTGCTGCTCGAAGCCGACACCATCATCATCTGCGCCGGCCAAGACCCCCGCCGCGACCTTTATGACGCACTCAGCGGCGGCAGCGTGCCCGTAGACCTGATCGGCGGCGCGTATGAGGCCAACGAACTGGACGCCAAGGCCGCAATCAAGCAGGCAAGCTATCTGGCGGCGGAGGTCTGACCGAACCAAATCCTCCCCCCTCCTTCAAGTATGCGGGGGAGGTGCCGCGCGAAGCAAGGCGGAGGGGGCAACAGGCGCGGTCAGGATGAAGGGCTTGGCTTCCTCGATTTATGTAGTTACGTATTGGTGTGAAGATTACGGTCGATCCGGCAAAGCGGGCCATTACACTGGTGATGCGCGGCGTGTCATGTCGATGAGGAAGTGCAATGAGCGAGAACAAACCAAATTTGGAGAGCAACTGGGTGGATCCGGATGATGCGCCGGAATGGACCGACGAAATGTTCGATGCAGGCGAAATCCACATCGGCGACCGGGTGATCCGCCCCGCAACCGGGGTCCTGACCAAAGACGGCATCCGTCCCATCGGCCGCCCACCCATCAGCGACGCACCGAAGAAACAGGTAACGCTGCGCCTAGATGCAGACCTAATCGCCCACTTCCGCGCCACCGGCAAAGGCTGGCAATCACGGATCAATGCGGCGTTGCGGAAGGCTGCGGGGGTTTAGGGTTTAGTATAGTGTCGCCGAAATTGATTAAACGGGCTTAGCGCCCCGAGGTAAAGCATAGGTTTGCCGGAAGTCGCCGAAAATTTCGTGCCCTAGCAGATTGACTGCAATTGCTCGCAGTTCGACTGTTGCACGCTGCAGTTCCTCTATGCTGTATTTTTTTGGTCTCCCGCTCGATCCTTTATCGTTGCTAACCAATTGAAATGTTCCATCAAAATTTTGTTCGAAATGACCGTGCGCGACATCATTTCTGATTTTGTTAAGTTCCCGCAATTGACCAATATCGATCTGCACAGCGCCGGAATACGGCGCTGCCTTTAGAAAAAGCTCTAAGTTTTTTAGCCTGAAGGCGAACACGCCCTCCGCATATTTGATTAGTGATCTGTCGGGAGCGATACGCAAGACGACCCGTTCTAGTGCTTTACCTAGCCGATAATCGACTTCGTTGTGAGCTAGCATGAGTTTGCCAAGCGCAACCTCATAGTCAGTGCGCAAATTTGGGTCCGCGAACGGAGGAACGTCATCTTCTTCCCACTCTTCCATTCATTCATCCACTTTCATGAGTAATTTAGGGCAATGCAGCGTGCAGCTTATGCCAGTCTTGCTCATAATTATCGAGCTTACAATAATTGTCAGCGGACAGGGGGAAGTTCAATCTCCATAGCCTCGGCCCGCTCGATCAGCGTTTCATCACACCGAGACCCTCCGAAGCGGCTGCGGAAATTTATGAGATACGCCCTTAGAAACTTGCGTTCGCGCCCGTGTTCCTTGGCTTTTCGCAAAATCACCGCGATACGGAAAGCGTAATAGGGTGGTGGAAAATCGCCCATCGAAAACCATCGCGGCAGACAATGCTCAATGATCTTTATTTGCTCTATGATATCATTGTCGATCGCCTTCAACGCAGCGCGAAACTCTTTTTCCGGCTGATTGAGAATTGGGGGTGCGTTCGTCGCTTCCCCAAAGGTCAGGCCAACCGAGAACATCCTATCGATTTCCGAGCGGCGCTGTTCTGTCGTCCTTTCGTGCAAGGCCATATAGTCTACGAACGGTGCTTCCTCGAGAGCCTTGATGAAGCAATCAATCCGGTTGATCTCAGCCGGGGTGAGAATGCCATTTCCTTCTAAGCTGATCGTCAAATTCTGACTATATCCTGTATTCCTTTTGCCACCTGATCGCCGGTGCTGATTTTCGGCTATTTGCAAATTTATATTGTTAATCAAACTCTTAATTTGAGGCTTCAAATTTTTAGCTTGAGCAACGTAGTCGGATGGTAGATCACACCAAGACGATGCGTCAACGATCCAGTCCATATTCCGATCACTCGTTTTCAATAGATTGAGTGGTCTTCTAAGTTGGGTTGTTTTAGTCCTCGACTCGTTTGCTACAATGGTTCCAAATTCATAAACCCTATGATTGGCTTCAGAGAGCATTCGACAAGCAAGATCACGTCTTTCATTCATAATTTTGGCCTGAGAGCTTAATCCGAAATTTTGCGGTTGAGTCCTAATAAAGGCTTTCTGCTCCTGATAAGTAGGCATTTGCAACCAATATCCAAGGAATGCAGTGACACAATGCTAATCACCCCCTCAAGCCACCGCCATCATCCCCTTTTTCTCCACCAGCGTCAGCAACTTCAGCGCTGCCCCGCTCGGGCGTTTCTCGCCACGTTCCCATTGGCTGACCAGTCCCGGCGTGACGTTGAGGACGCGGGCGAAGACGGTTTGGCTGGCGAGTTCGCTGGTGCGCAATGCCTTGATGTCGGCAGGTGACAGCGGGTGCACTTCGGTCAGGCACACGGCATCGAATTCGCGCATCGTCGTTTTGGTCACCGTGCCAGCCGCATAGGCATCCTCAATCATTTCATGCACCGCCGCCAGTGCGGGGATTTTGCCTGTTTGTTCATATGTCTTCGTCCTTTTCCGGTTCCACACGGCCCCACGCGCCGCTTTCGATCATTTTTGGCGATAACGGTGGACGATAACGGTGACAGGCGCGATATCCCCGTAATTAACACAGCCCACCGCCGTGATTTCCTCTCTACGGAACCCGTCCCACCGATCTGCTCTAGCGAAAGCCAGAAACCTTATCGCTAGCAATAGACCCGTTCCCAATCGATAATCACCTCCAGCTTATCGACCTAACCGTTAGCTCGGAACATCAGCGTTACCGTGTCCGCCTAAACATCCAAATTCGCGACATTCAGTGCATTGTCGACGATGAATTCGCGTCGCGGTTCGACTACGTCGCCCATTAGCTTGGTGAAGATTTCGTCGGTGACATCGGCCTGTTCGACGGTGACTTGCAGCAGGGAGCGGACGCCGGGGTCGAGGGTGGTTTCCCATAGCTGTTCGGCGTTCATTTCGCCGAGGCCCTTGTAGCGCTGTACCGACAGGCCCTTGCGACCCGCCGCCAGCACCGCGTCGAGCAGTTCGGACGGGCGGGTGATGGCAAGGCCGCCGGTAACGGCAAGCGCGTCGGGTGCGGTGTCTTCGCCCGTGTCATCGCCAGCGTCGTTTTCAGTGGCTTCGCTGACCGGGTTTTCACTGACCACTGGCGCTGCGCTCGCGGTTTTGACCAGCCGGGCGATTTCGGTGTACGCTGCGCTTTGCTCCCCCGCCAACCGGTGCAGCTTGCGCGCTTCTGCGCTGTTCAG
>JBGSLY010000499.1:0-4176 GCA_041740435.1 Parasphingorhabdus sp. | reverse complement strand
TTGAAAAAGGCAGGCCAGACAGGACATAATTCGCCTTTTCAAACCCCAGATAGGCGATGATCGAGCGGACGTCAGCGGCGGAACCGTGAACGGCAAAAAAGCGGCTATCGCGGTAATTTTGCTGTAAATAGGCGATAAAATCGGCGTTGGTGTCGATTACCACCAACGTGCCATCGGGCCGCAAACGGTCGAGCACCGGCTGACAAAACGTCCCGACTCCTGGACCATATTCGACGAACAGGTCGCAATTCTGCCAATCCACTGGCTCCAGCATTTTGCGGACAGTGATGGCGGACGATGGAATGATGCTGCCGACCATCACCGGGTGCTTGATAAAGCCTTTGATAAAAACACCCCAAGCCCCGAAGAAGCGATCCACCCTCGCTCGAACCCGCCGAGTAAAGGGCATTTTGGCCGTGGTTGTAATCGACATGCAAATCCTCCGGTGAATATGACAAAACTGTTACAGGGAACCATGCCGCGTTGCAAATGCCTTTGCCGCCGCCATCAAAAGCAGCCAATAAAAGCGGTCCATCGGCAATTTCATGGTTGAGATGCAGGTCAAGGGTCTTATGGCAGCGCGAATGGCCTTCAATTTACCCTCCGCTCCCAAAGGATGCACCGCCGTCATCTTCATTGCCAAGCGCAATGGCCGGGACGAGGTCGGCTATGCGGCGGCCGCCGATCAAATGGAGCAGCTGGCGCGCGAGCAGGACGGATATCTTGGTCATGAAAGCGCAAGGTCCGCTGATGGGCTGGGCATTACGGTCAGCTACTGGCGGGCGGAAGCCGATGCGAAAGCATGGCGTGACCACCCCGATCACACCGCCGTTCGCGAACAGGGACGCGGCCTTTGGTACGACTTTTATTCGCTGCAGGTCTGCACCGTTGAGCGCAGCTATGCGTGGAACGCAGCGCAATGAAGGTCGCGCCCTCCATCCCCACGATCCGGGTCGTGGTGCTGTTTCTGGTGATGCTGATCGCAGCAGCCGGTAATACCGCGATGCAATCGACTCTACCGTCCATTGCCAGCGAACTCGATGTGCCCGATTTCTGGGTCAGTCTGGCCTTCAGCTGGTCGGCCCTGCTGTGGGTCATTACCGCGCCCCGCTGGGCACGGCAGTCTGACCGGCGTGGTCGCAAGGCGCTGATGTCGCTCGGCACTTTGGGGTTCATCACGTCGATGGGATTGTGCGGCGTCATCTTGTGGATGGGTTTGGCGGGCTGGACTACCCCGCTGGTGACCTTTATCATCTTTGCCGCATTCCGCAGCCTCTATGGCGGTTTTGGCTCGGCGGCTCCGCCTGCGGTGCAGGCCTATGTCGCCGCCCGCACCGAAGCCGAAGAGCGGACCAAGGCGCTATCGCTGTTGGCTTCCTCTTTTGGCTTGGGCACGGTCATTGGTCCGGCGGTCGCGCATTATCTGGTGTTTCAGCCCTTTGGCCTTGCCGGTCCGCTGGTTATGTTCGCCTTATTTGGGGTTGGAGTTTTGGTCGCACTCACCCTAGTTCTGCCCAACGATGTTCCCAAATTCGCGGCGCGCGGGGCGGTACCCAGCTATCCCTCCTCGGTGTCGATGAGCGCAGCCGACTATGAGTCTGAAGGCGAAATGATCCGCCTGACATGGCGCGATCACAGGTTATTTCCATGGCTGATAGCGGGTGTTGTTGGCGGCCATGCGCAGGCGATTCTGCTAGGGTTGGTCGGTTTCCTGACCCGCGACCGTCTGGGCCTGCACGATTTACCGGGCGAAGCGGTGCAAGCCATTGGTTCGGTGATGTTTATCGGCGCGATGGCGACCTTATTGGCACAATGGGGGTTGATCCCAATTTTGGGGATGAAGCCCAAGGCATCGGTTTTATGGGGATCGCTGCTGGCCCTGTTTGGGATTGCCATTGTCGGGGCTAGCTTCGATTTTTACGGCATTTCGCTGGGTTATGCCATCGCATCGCTGGGCTTTGGTTTGTACCGCCCCGGTTTTACCGCAGGGGCCTCTTTGGCCGTTCAGCGCCGGGAGCAAGGAGACGTTGCGGGCAAAACCGCGTCGGTCAACGGATCAGCCTATATCTTCGCCCCCGCCGCCGGAGTCGCGCTCTATAATTTTTGGGCACCCGGCACCTTTGCGATCATGATTGCCGCGCTCGTGTTCCTGATTGTTTGGGGACGACGGAAGCTGGTGGATAGCGACTATTGAAGGATTCGAATTTGCGGCGCAGGGATAGAGTTACGTTATATTCAATAGCAAGTGCGATAATGGCACGAAACAATGGAGGTGCCGAACTCATAGAAAAAGATTCGTAACACTAAATATGCCGTGTCGCATCCATACGTTGATGCAAGATTCGGACAACGGCGATACCAAAGCTGGTTAGCCGGAAATATATGACACGGTGTCGCCGATAACCTGATCGGATACCCGGACAACTCTGAGCTTTCTGCGGAGCGCCGGCTAGATCCCCACAGGCAGATTCGATCAGATCGGTGTAGCGCAGGGCCTGCGACACGCCCCATTTTGCCGCAGTGTAATCAAAAATCCCGTCAAGGTCGCGTTGCGCCCTTGGACCAAGACGATATTCAGCCATATTGCGCCGATTTGCGCTTCTTAAAGGCATCGAAATCGAACGGCTGCGGCTCACCACTTTCTTCGCCTTCTATGAGTGCCCGACGGATTTCCTCGATTTCGGCGCTCCGCTCCTGCTCGTGACGTATAAGGTCGCGGATGGCCTCGCTGTCGTTGGTATAGCTGCCTGCTGCAATTTGCGCTGCTATCCAGGCGTCTTGCTGTTCGGTGAGGGTAATCGTTTTGCGCACGGTTGCCATGACGAGCCTTTCGATAAAATGTGCCATCGGGCGATAGGTCGAATTTTCATACTATTGGTGCAGTTTTACACAAATTCCGCCCAAATGCAAGTTTACTCCCCGCTAATCCTTCACATCTCCATGCTTGCTGGCCCGTGTGCTCGACAGCATGCCGGGGACGATAAATCCGATCGGATCGACCCGCATCGCGCTTTGTTTTAATTTGGTCTCCATTTTGGAATATTCTTCTTCCATCTCGGGCGTCACAGAGGCGCGGCTGTCGCGCAGGGCTTGTTCGAAATGCGCGCTGTTTACCGTTTTTACGTCGCCGCCAAATTCACGCAGCGCATTGAGGCCTGCACGCCGAACCAGATCTTCCAAATCAGCTCCGGAATAGCGCTCCGCTCGCTCCGCTATATCATCTAAATCAACATCCTTTGCGAGCGGCATTTTTGCGGTGTGAATCGCCAAAATCCGGCGGCGGCCGACCGCGTCGGGAACCGGCACATAAACCAGCTCATCAAACCGGCCCGGACGAAGCAATGCCGGGTCGATCAGGGCCGGACGGTTGGTAGCACCAATGACGATCACCGATTGCATTTCCTCAAGCCCGTCCATTTCGGCCAATATCGTGTTCACAACCCTCTCGGTCACCTGCGGCTCGCCAATGCCAGCCCCGCGCGCGGGCACTAGGCTGTCAATCTCATCGATGAAGATGATAGTCGGAGCAACCTGCCGGGCACGGGCAAACAGCCGGGCAATCTGCTGCTCGCTTTCGCCGTACCATTTGGAGAGCAAATCGCTGGATTTTGTCGCGATAAAATTGGCCTCCGCCTCGCGCGCAGCTGCTTTGGCGAGCAAGGTTTTACCCGTGCCCGGCGGTCCATATAGCAGAAATCCCTTTGCAGGACGGATCCCCAAGCGCTGAAATGCAGCGGGATTTTTTAGCGGCAGTTCGATACCTTCGCGCAGACGCATCTGCGCATCGTCAAGCCCGCCAATATCCTCCCATCGCACGTCCGGAGTCTGCACCATCACCTCGCGCATCGCCGACGGCTGCACCCGTTTCAGGGCTTCGACGAAATCTTGACGAGTGACTTGCAGGCTTTGCAAGATTTCCGGATCAATTTGCTCAGCGCTCAGGTCCAGCTTGGGCATGATCCGGCGCACGGCCTCAATCGCGGCCTCGCGCGTCAATGCCGCTAAATCCGCTCCCACAAAACCATAGGTTGTTCGGGCAAGTTCCTTCAGATCAACCTTTTTTGCCAGCGGCATGCCGCGTGTGTGGATAGCCAGAATTTCACGGCGACCATTTTCATCGGGTACCCCGACAATGATTTCGCGGTCGAAGCGGCCCGGGCGGCGCAAGGCCTCATC
>JBGSLY010000498.1:0-1857 GCA_041740435.1 Parasphingorhabdus sp. | reverse complement strand
CCGAAACGTCCCGACTGGTCGCCGTTTTGGGGCCGACCAACACCGGCAAGACTCATTTGGCCATCGAACGCCTGTGCGCACACAGCAGCGGGATGATGGGCTTTCCGCTGCGCCTGCTGGCGCGCGAAGTGTACGACCGGGTGGTCGCAATGAAGGGTGTCAACCGGGTGGCGCTGATAACGGGGGAGGAGAAAATCATGCCCCCCGACGCCCAATGGTTTTTGTGCACAGCGGAATCAATGCCGACCGAGCGTGATTTTGCCTTTGTCGCCTTGGACGAAGCCCAGTTAGCGCAGGACCGCGAACGCGGACATATCTTTACCAACCATCTGCTCCATACTCGCGGGCGGGAAGAAACGATGATTCTGGGATCAGAAGCGCTGCGCCCGATGATCCGGCGTCTGCTTCCCGAAGCGGAGATTATCACCCGGCCCCGCTTTTCGCAGCTGACGTTCGCGGGCTCCGCCAAACTGTCGCAAATCCCGCGCCGGAGCGCGATTGTCGCTTTTTCGGCAGAGGATGTCTACGCCATCGCCGAAATGTTGCGCCGGAAAAGTGGCGGCGCGGCGATCGTCATGGGATCACTGTCGCCGCAAACCCGCAACGCACAGGTGGCAATGTATCAGGCGGGGGAGGTTGACTATCTGGTCGCCACCGACGCGATTGGCATGGGTCTGAACCTTGACATTCACCATGTTGCCTTTGCATCGTTGAACAAGTTTGACGGTGTGCGGCGGCGCAGGCTAACCATGGCGGAAATTGGACAGATTGCTGGCCGCGCCGGACGCCATCACCGCGACGGCAGCTTTCTTCTGCTCGGCGGCATGGGCAGCGCAGAAACCTTGTCTCCTCCGGAAATCGAGGCACTGGAGAACCACAATTTCCGGCCGCTGGAATGGCTGTATTGGCGCAGCAGCGATCTGGAATTTTCCTCGCTGGATGCCTTGTTCCGGTCGCTGGAGCAAAAACCCCGCTGGCCCGAGCTCGCTCTGATCCCGGAGTCTGTCGATGAAGCGGTCATGCGCCGGTTGGTCGAGCTGCCCGGAATCGCCGCAACCCTGACGACACCCGATAGCATCGCCCGCCTATGGGAAGCCGCCTCGATCCCCGATTTTCGCAAAGTTGGCCCGGAACATCAATCGCGCTTTGTTGCCGGTCTCTGGCAGGAACTGAGCGCCGGAAACGGCACCATATCGCGGGGACGAATCGCTCGCGAAATTGCCCAGCTCGACAATGTGCAAGGCGATATCCCCACCCTGGCAGCACGCGTCGCCGCCGCGCGCACCTGGAGCTATATCGCGCACAAGCCGCATTGGACCGACGGCGCGGAGGACATGATCGGCCGCGCCAAGGCGCTGGAACAGCGCCTGAGTGATGCGATGCACCGCCGGTTGACCGAGAGGTTTGTCGATCAACGCACCTCGCTATTGCTGCGCGGACTTAGCTCCGGCGCAGACGCTTTGCCGGTGCGGATTGATGCGGGCGGCTCGGTGGAGGTCGGCAATCAACGGCTCGGCGATGTCAGGGGCTTTCAATTTTCGGTCATTTCGGATAGCCCGAAGCAAGATCGCAAGATAATGGTGCAGGCCGCTATGCGGTATTTGGGAGGATATATGGTGCAATTGGCCGATCAGCTGGCCCAGGCGGCGGACGCCGATATTCAGCTGGTGCGCGGGCCGGAAGGACGGCCGGAAATCCATTGGCAGGGCAACCTGGTCGCCGCTCTTATCAAGGGCAATAGCTGGCTGCAGCCGACAATCCGGCTCGATTCGGCAATCAAGGAACTCAGCGCCGAAATCCAAAACATCGTCGAGCAACGCCTGACGACTTGGTCCAATTCCGCCCGAACGCGGCATC
>JBGSLY010000497.1:0-9727 GCA_041740435.1 Parasphingorhabdus sp. | reverse complement strand
GTATCCACCGCCCGTACCCCGCTAACCAAAGCGGCACGAGGCGCTTTCAACAACACCACTTCTGCAACTTTGGGGGCTTATTCGGTCCGTGCTGCCGTCGAGCGTGCCGGCCTAGACGGGGCCGAGGTGGATGACGTGCTGTTCGGGGCGGCGGCGCAGCAGGGAAGCCAGGCATCGAACGTAGCGAGGCTGATCGCACTGCGGGCGGGATTGCCGGTAACCGTCCCCGGCATGTCGATCGATCGGCAATGTTCGTCGGGCCTCATGACCATCGCGACCGCGGCCAAACAGGTGATTGTTGACCGGATGGACATTTGCGTCGCCGGCGGCGTCGAATCGATTTCCAAAGTGGTCGGCAGCGGCAAGATGTTCGTCGAGCCGGACCGCGAATTGCTTGCCGCCCATCCCGACATTTTCATGCCGATGATCGGCACCGCAGAGGTCGTCGCGAAACGCTATAACATCAGCCGCGAGGCACAGGACGAATATTCGCTGCAATCGCAGCAGCGTACTGCGGCGGCGCAGGCAGCCGGTAAGTTCGATGACGAAATCGTCGCCTGCGACGCGACCATGGCGGTGATGAACAAGGAAACCAAGGAAGTAACCTATCAGGCGGTCACCGCCACCAAGGACGATTGCAACCGGCCCGACACCACATTGGAAGGGCTGGCCAGTCTGAAGCCTGTGATGGGCGAGGGCCATTGCATAACCGCTGGCAACGCCAGCCAGCTGTCCGACGGCTCTTCGGCCTGTGTGGTGATGGAGGCCAAGGTTGCGGAAAAACGCGGGCTCAATCCTCTTGGCCGCTATGTCGGCATGGCGGTGGCGGGTACAGAGCCCGACGAAATGGGTATTGGTCCTGTGTTCGCCATTCCCAAATTGCTGGAACGTTTCGACCTGAAAATGGACGATATCGGCCTGTGGGAACTCAACGAGGCTTTTGCCGTGCAAGTGCTGTACTGCCGCGATACGCTGGGTATCCCTAGCGAGAATCTGAACGTCAATGGCGGTTCGATCTCCATCGGCCATCCCTTTGGCATGACTGGCGCGCGCTGTGTTGGCCACGCATTGATCGAAGGCAAACGGCGCGGCATCAAATATGCCGTTGTCACCATGTGCATCGGCGGCGGTCAGGGCGCTGCGGGATTGTTCGAGGTTTTTTGAGCTAAATCGCGGCAAAAATCCCGGCCTTTGCGGTTGACAGTCCGGGACTCATATTGTAGCGCGCCAATCTTTCCGGCGCGGGTCGAACGGCCTGACGGGTTTTTGTGCGCGCCAGAAGCTGAACTTTAATACGGATGAAAACACCATGTTCGCAATAGTGCGCACGGGCGGCAAGCAATATCGCGTTGCCGCAGGAGACAAGATCGCGGTTGAGAAGCTGGCTGGCGAAGCTGGCGATTCGATTGTGCTGGACGATGTTCTGTTGGTCAGCGACGGCGGCGTGGTCGGCGATACCAAAGGCATTGCGGTTTCCGCAGAAATTCTGGCGCAGGAAAAGGGCGAAAAGGTCCTGGTCTTCAAAAAGCGTCGGCGTCATAACTATCGTCGCAAAAACGGCCATCGTCAGCAGCACACCGTTATTGCGATCACCGCAATCGGCGGCGCGGCTCCGGCCAAAAAGGCTGCTGCCAAAAAGGAAGCGGCACCGGCGGTTGAAGCCGAAGCTGCTCCGGTAGCGGAAGCCCCGGCGAAGAAGCCAGCCGCCAAGAAAGCTGCCGCGAAGTCGGCTGAAGTACAGAAGGATAGCGAATAATGGCACACAAGAAAGCAGGCGGTTCGTCACGCAATGGCCGCGATTCGGAAGGCCGCCGGTTAGGCGTCAAGAAATTCGGCGGCGAAGCCGTTATCGCTGGCAATATCCTGATTCGCCAACGCGGCACGCGCACCCATGCCGGTCGCAACGTCGGCATGGGCAAGGACCATACACTGTTCGCGCTGACCGACGGCAAGGTGGCCTTTCATTCGGGCAAGCTGGGCCGAAAATATGTGTCGGTGGACATGGTGGCCGAGGCGGCAGAATAGGATGATCGATAACGGGTCATCCAAAGAGAGATGACCCCGTTTGATCCCCGCGCCTCAGGCCGGGCCAAGCAAATCCAGGGAGAGGGTCACCCCTCTCCCTTTTCTTTTTCTAAATCTCTCCCTGGTGCGCCGTGGATCACAGCTGTCATTGGGCTGTCATGGCATGAGGCTATCGGACCGGTGCAAAGACCGGCCACAGCCTAGACAAGGCGGAGAGAGAGTATGTTTATACGAACCGAGAGATTATTGCTGCGGCCCGGTTGGGCAGAAGATGCGCCGTTGGTCGCCGATGCGCTAAACGACGAAGGTGTCGTGCGTATGCTGGCGCGCGCGCCCTGGCCCTATCACGAAGCCGATGCAGCGCACTGGTTGTCGATCGAGAGCGATAGCCGCCACCCCAATTTTCTTGTCTTCCTGCGCGGACCCGGCACACCCCGGCTAATCGGCAGCTGTGGCCTGGGTAAAGATGACGTGGGGCTTAGCGAAATCGGCTATTGGATCCGCCGCTCGCACTGGGGTCTCGGCTTTGCCACCGAAGCGGGGCGGGCGGTGATGGATGTCGCCCGTTGTCTGGGGCATCGCAGCTTGCATTCGGGCTATTTCGCCGACAATCCGGCGTCTGGCCATGTACTGCATAAACTGGGTTTTCGGTCCAGCGGAGAGGTTGAGCAGCGGTTCAGCCGGGCACGCGGTACCCATGCCCCCTGCATCATCATGTTAGCCGATTTGGATGTGGATTCCGGGGCATCAGACCCGTATTCTGATGACGATGGGGTGCGAATGGCGGCCTAAGCTGCCTTGCTGAACCGGGGATGTTTGCGGCGTTCGGGGAAGTTGGTTTTGCCATCGTTCACGATCGGCAAAACGGCGTCTTCGTATTCGCTTTCCGCTTTTCCGATCAAGTGACGGTCATCCACTTGCCATGGGTGAAAGCCGGGCGTGAAGAATTTTAGCCAGGGAAGCAGGGTTCGACCGAACACCCCGGAAGGTACGGCCAGCGTGCGGACAATGCCCCATAAAGCTTGACCGGAACCTATCCCGTCTTGACGGAGCAGATCGATCATGCCGAGCACCCGGTTTTTTGTGAAACCCAGCGAAATCATCAGCATCATCGAACAGCGCATCCACCAGCATTTCCATTGCGGCAGGTCGCGGGTCATATGCAGCCAAGTGTCATAGGCCACGCCCTTATGCTCGATTTCTTCCGAAGCATGCCACAGCCAGAGCTTGCGCTGCTCCGGATCGGCATTGGCGAGATGGGCGGGGTTGGAAATCACTTCATGGGCAATAATTGCGGTGATGTGTTCAAGCGCAATCGTCGCCGACAGTTTGGTGAGCGCCGACTTGTCCAATAGGCGGTCGACAACCTGATCGATTTTTTCTTCCAACCGTTCCAGCCGGTATGCGGCGGTCCGCAGATGAAGGTTGAAGGCGATATGTTCGCGGGAGTGGATGGCTTCCTGCCGGATAAACGCGGTGATTTCGCGTCCCAATCGCGTCGGAACACCCGTGCGGAACTGCTTCAACGTGTCGATGAAAAAACTTTCGCCGCGCGGAAAGACAACGGATAGGCCGTTAAAAAGGGCGGATACATAGGGATTACCGCCCACCCACCAACGACGCTCCAGCATCGTTTGGGAAAAGCGCCGGTCGCGCGGTATGATACCGATGGGACTCTCAGATTCGCAATCAGCCTTGGGCAATGCTGACGGGCTGAGATCCATGGGGCCAAACTCCTACCGCCGTCCCTACGCACAGAAACGGGTCAAGGGTCTTGCATAACTGTCAAAGGTTAATTTTCTACTTCGCCAGAATTGTATAAGTAATGGCTAAGGCACAGGAGAGCATAGATTCCATAATTCAAACAGTCGCCGCCTAAGCTCCCATCGCCGCTTGATAAGGGCTGTCGTTTTTACGAATGAGGCCGCGGTCATCCTCGTTCCACGGATGGAATCCGGGTAGGAAGAATTTGATCCATGGCATCGCGATTTTACGCAATATACCGGGCGATCCGGCCATGAACCACATGACCCGCGCCTTGGTGCGCCAGCCCGTAAAGCCATCCTGTGCCAGCAGGTCGAGCGTGTCATTATAGCGGTTCCGGAAGAAATTATGGGTGATGAGCAGCATCATCATCGCCTTGACCTTCCAGCGCTTCCAACGGCTCCAATCGCGCGTGGCATAGAGCCATGTGTCATAGGCAACACCCTTATGCTCAATCTCCTCCAGGGCATGCCAGCGCCAGAGTTCGGCAATTTCAGGGTCCGCACCATCCCATTGGCGCACGTCGGTCAGGAAATCCTTGGCCATGATCGCGGTGAAATGTTCCAGGATCATGGTTGCCGCCAAATTGGCAATTTGCGGCCGGTCCTTGGTCAGCGCGAGCGATTCGGTGATCCGCCGGTCAATTCGGCTGGTATCATAGCCCGCCTCTTCGACCCGGCGGTTGAGCGCCAGATGTTCGCGGCTGTGGATCACTTCTTGCTGGATAAAAGCCCGGATTTCCGCCTGCAGCTTTGCCGGTGTCTGGTCGCGGAACGCCTTTACGCTCTCGATAAAAAACGCTTCGCCGCGCGGAAAGGTCAGCGAGAGCGCGTTAAACCAAGCGGTGGCAAGCGGATCATTGTTGAACCACCACCGGCCTTGCGCCGATCCGCGGCCAAAGCGGCGATCACGTGGGGAAATGGTATGGCCATCGGGAGTGGCGGTTGCAATTGGAACGACCGTCGATTCTTTGGCCAAATCCTTGGAAGGCGTGATGTGCATATTCATGCGAAAATCCTGTTTACTTGGCCGAAGCAAGCGACCAGATATGTTTGATAACGGGTGGATAGGGTTTACTTACACAAATGTCAATAGCTAAGCGCCGCCTTTCGCCAGAGCAAAGCCGCGGCCTCGCGTTAGCGGCGGCGCGGGCATTGTTGATTGAATCCGGTCCGCAGGCGGTAACCTTGAAGGCGGTGGCGGGGCGGATCGGGCGGACCCACGCCAATCTGTTGCACCATTTCGGCTCGGCATCGGATCTGCAAAAAGCGCTGGCCGAATATCTGACCACCGATGTCTGCAAATCGATTGCTCAAGCGGTGCACAGTTCGCGTGCGGGTCTGGGCAGCGTGCGGGAAATTGTCGATCTGACCTTTGATACCTTTGATCAGGGCGGGGCGGGTGCGCTGGTGTCGTGGATGCTGCTAACCGGCAACGAAGATGCATTGGATCCGATTGTCGATGCCATCCATGGTCTGGTCGATGAGCTGGGCGAAGGCGGGCATGCGGATCAGGCCATGCACGAACATACCCATAGTCTGGTGCTGGCGGCGCTTGGCGATGCGTTGATTGGCGAGCGGATGGCCGAATCGCTGGGCCTGCCCCGGCATACCGCGCGGGATATCGCGAAGCGGCAGTTGCAGGAAGGCCTCGACCAATGGTTTGCCGAGCATAAGGGCTAACCGTGATGCGGCGGCTTGGTTTTGCGCTGCTGCTGGGATTAATGGGTTCGCCCACGGCGGCGCAGGAAGCGGCGGGCATCTGGGACGAACCGGTCGCGCCCGCCAATACCCCAACTGCCGAAGCCATCGCTGCCGAAGCGGCGGATGCCAGAGAGGCGGGTGAAATCGAAGCCGCAACATCCCGGCTTGCTGCCGCTTATGCCGCCGCCAATTGGGCCGAGGTGAAAAAAGAGACCGAAACCCTGCAGCAGATGATGGATTCGCGCAATTATTGGCAGGAATTAAACGAGACCGAAACGCACGAACTCAAGCGTATCATGGCCATGTTCATGGGCGATGCCGCGCGCGAAACCGGTGATTATCCGGCGGCAGAGAAATATTATCTGGAAGCCATTACCCATTTCGATTCGGTGAAGGATCAGGGGCGTGAATATGTGACGATGATCGGCCGGTTGGCGTTGATTTATCGTTCAATCGGCCGTTTCACCGAAGCACTGGCGATGTTCGAACGCGCGCAGAAGCTGGGCGAACCGATTTTCGGGGCGGAATCGATCGACAACGCCACCTCGCTGGGCAATATCGGTCTGGTCCTTGAATCGCTTGGCCGGTACAAAGAGGCCAAAGCGATGTTCCAGCGCGCGATTGGCGTTTATGAACGCACGGCAGGCGCGCAGCATCCCTTTACCGGATTGGCCTATAATAATTACGCTCTGGTTGCTCACAGCAGCGGCGAATATGCCGAGGCAGAGGCCTATTTCACCAAAGCCCTGTCGGTGCTGCGCACCAATCCCGGTGAGGCGCACGAATTTACCGCCGCCGCTTATTCGGGACTCGCCGTGACGCTCAACGACATGGGCCGGATTTATGAGGCAGAGGCGACTGCGCGGGCGGCGTTGAACAGCTGGACCTTGGCCAAGGGCCCCGACCATCCGCAGCTTTCGTTGGCGCTCAGCAATTTGGCAATCACGCTTTTGTCACAAAACCGGGCGCAGGAAGGCGCGGACTATTTTATCGAGGCACTGGCGCTCAGCCGCAAGCATTTTGGCGACAATCACCCGCAAACCGCCAAGATCGCCTCCAATGTCGGCATCGCGTTGATGCGTCAGGGCAAATATGCCGAGTCCGCGCCTTATGTGCAAAATGCGGTGGACTGGGCCACAGCATCGCTCGGCGCGCGCCATCCGGACTTGGGCCTCTATCAAAATAATCTGGCTGCAGCGCTCGGCAATCTGGGGCAAATTGACGCAGCGATTTCGGCGGCCAAAGAGGCATTGGAGATTATCCGTAAGGCACAGGGCGATGCGCACCCTAGACTGGTGGAAACCTATGGCAATCTGGGCTTGATGCTGCTTGCCAATGCGCAAGCGGACAAAGCTTTGCCGTTTGTCCGCGAAGGTTTGAAACGTGCCCGGATGCTCCCCGGTCGCCCCGGCTATCCGATGCTGTTGTCGCTAAACATTGCGACATTGGCTTTGGGCGCGCGCGATCCGGTCAATGAGGAAGCCTTGGCCTATAGCCGCGAAGCTCTGGCGATTATCCGGGAACAACGGCGACTGGGCGCTGATTTTGACTCCAGTAGCGAGGCTGGCAGTTTGCCGTCCGTCGGCGGGGTAGAGCGCAACTTGCTACCCGGTGTTGCCGATGAAAGCAGCTTTGGTTTTCACATGAAGGTCCTCTCCACCCGTGCCAATGCCATCCCGGCGGAGGAGGCGGCGTTGGTGGAAGAAATGTTCGTGACCGCGCAGGATTCGACGATCTCCGCTTCGGCCAAGGCCATGGCGCAAACCGCTGCCCGCACCGCTGCTGGAACTGGGCCACTTGCCGATCTTGTCCGGCAGCAACAGGATTTGACTAAGTCCGTTGGCTTGGCTGACAAAGCTGTGCAGGACGCCCTTGCCCGCCGCGATGCCGCTGCCATCGCACCAGCGCAAGCGGAGCTTGACCAGCGCATTGCGGCGCTGCGCGCGATTAACAAGGACCTCAGCGCGAAATATCCCGAGTATGACGATCTGATCAATCCCGGTGCGCTCAGTATCGCCGAGGTGCAGGCTCGCCTTTCCGACCAGGATGCGTTGCTGCTGCTGCAACCGTCGGTCGGCGATGTCTATGGTCTGGCAGTCACCAAAGACGGGGTGGCTTGGCATCGCAATCCGCTGAAACAGCCAGAGGCGGAGACACTGATCGCCGCGCTGCGTTGCCAGATGGACAGCGCCAATTGCGCCGCCGATGAGGCCAATCTGCCGCCGCCAACACCGTCCGAGCGCGAAGGCTATCGCCGCTATGATCTCGAAAAGGCCTATCAGCTCTATCAACTGCTGATCGCGCCGGTAGCGCCGTTGCTAGAGGACAAAAAGCATATTTACGTGGTCAGCAGCGGGGCGCTCTCGACCCTGCCGCTGGCGGCTTTGATCGATAGCGATCCGGGTTCGGGCGATGATGCGGACCCGGCACGTTTGGAGACGGCGAGCTGGCTTGCGGAGAAATATGCCTTTACCAATCTGCCTGCTGTATCCGCCTTGCGCGGCGCGCTTACCAATTCGGTTCAAAACGGTGCGGAATCGACAGCGCAAAAATGGCAGTTCATGGGGATCGGTGCGCCTACCCTGCTGGGCCGACCGGGTGAGACCAGAGGAAAGCGTGGGACAAGTCGGGGCGGTTTCTTTCGCGCCGGACTGGACGGGAGCGCGCTGGCTGACCCTTCGGCAATCCGCCAGCTTGACCCCTTGCCCGGAACCGAGCGTGAACTTGCCGCGATGGCAAAGGCGCTGGATGCCGACGCCAGCAGTATTTTGACCGGTGATCAGGCCACGGAAACCGCGGTGCGGAAAAGCCCGGCGCTGTCCAAGGGCCAAGTGCTGGTCTTTGCCACCCACGGCCTGTTGCCCGGTGATATCAAAGGATTGGACGAACCGGCGCTGGTCTTTACTCCGCCCGCTACGGCCAGCTTGGCGGATGACGGCGTGTTGTCGGCGTCGGAAGCGGCTTCGCTCAAACTCGACGCGCGCTGGATCATTTTGTCGGCGTGCAACACGGCATCGGCAACGGGACAATCGGGCGGGCCGTCGGGCGGAGACAGCTTGTCGGGATTGTCGCGCGCTTTTCTTTATGCCGGGGCCCGTTCCTTGCTGGCCAGCAATTGGCGGGTCGGGGATGCGGAAACCGCGTTGCTGACCGTCGAAACCATTACCGCCAACCGCGCCCATCCCGATCGCGGCAATGCGGCGGCTTTGCAAAGCGCCATGCGGATTGTGCGCACCGGACGGCGCGAGGACGGCACCACGCTGGATGAATGGATTGTCGATTGGGCGCATCCCGCCAGCTGGGCCCCTTTCGTCCATATCGCCAACGGGAACTAGGTGCGGGCATCGCAGCTTTGCTGGTAGCTGGGGTCTGTTGGCGACTCTAATATCGCTCTATTCCAACCAAACCGCCAGATCGGCACTGCCCAAATCGCTGCTGCCCAGAACAAACTGCGATTTTGGCAGTGCATCAAATATGCCTGCCAAATCCAACGTCTCACTGCCGAAATTAAAGGCAAAAACATGGCCGCCGCAGCGCCGGATACGCAGGTCGGCGGGCAATTCGGTGACAGCCAATCCCGTCGCCTTGGCGATAGTGAGCAGGATCGTCTGCAAAATCCCCTCCTCTGGCCAAGCCGCGAGGTAACGCACATTCCCCTTGGCAAACACCATCGGTGTGCCGTCCGCCGTACACATTTCGGGGGCAAGCTCGCTCTCGATATGCTCGAACCAGCGGGTGATTTCGGGGCGGCCCTCAGCACTCGACAGGCCGGGGCGCAGGCTTTCGGCGCGGATGACTTTGATGGGGAGGACAGACTGCAACGGTCCCGGCGGCAGTTCGGGCGGGATCGCAAAATCCTTCGTCTTGCTGCCGCTTCTGGGGCCGAACAGCACCGGGACGCCGGTCCCCGTAATCCACGCCACCCGCGCCTCCGACAGGATCGGCAGGCTGGGCGCGACAATCATCGCATAGCCGTCCAGCGGCGCATCGGGATGTACGATATCGACATTCAGGCCCAGTTGTCGCAGCGCGCTATACCATTGGAACGCCAGCTCAATATAGCGGCAATCGCGCCCCTGCGGCTGTGTGTCGAACAGCCAGTCGGCCTCATAAGAAAACAGCAGCGCGACCGACCGTTCGGGGGCAGGTAAGGCACCGATGCGGGCAATATCCGCCGCCGCCGCCCGCGCTTCCAATGCCCCTTGGTCCTCCGCGCGGTCGGGGCGCAGCAGGCC
>JBGSLY010000496.1:0-3571 GCA_041740435.1 Parasphingorhabdus sp. | reverse complement strand
GGCGCGCGACATGGCGATTGAAGTGCGCGGCGACGATGGCCAGCCATTGGCGGACCAGGTTGTTGGCAAAATCTGGTGCAGCGGCCCGTCGCTGATGCAGGGATATTATCGCGATCCCGATGCGACATCGGCCTGTCTGGTCGATGGCTGGCTGGATACCGGCGACATGGGTTATATTTCCGACGGCTATATTTACGTCGTGGGCCGGGCCAAGGACATGATCATCATCAACGGCAAAAACCATTGGCCGCAGGATATTGAATGGGCGGTCGAACAATTGCCCGGTTTTAAGCCGGGCGATATTGCCGCGTTTTCGATCACCACAAAAGGCGGCGAAGAATCACCGGCGGTGCTGGTGCAATGCCGGACGTCGGACGAAGGCGAACGGATGCGGCTGCGCGAGCAAATCCGCGAAACCGTGCGCGCGGTAACCGGTATGCACTGCGTTATTGAACTGGTCCCGCCCAAAACCTTGCCGCGCACCAGCTCGGGCAAACTGAGCCGGGCCAAAGCACGGAACCTGTATTTATCGGGCGATATTCAGCCTTACGCGATGGCGGCGTAATTATCTTGCGCCTCCGCTGAGTTAAAGATTGATCTCTGTATTCCATGCCTCGCGATAGGGCTGATCCTGCCCCCACCCCCGCTGCTGTAGCTTGAACGGTGTTTCTGTGGTCTTAGAAATCGGCATAGAATTCGGCGAGGGTCCCATTTCGAATGCCTTTCTGCCCGACCATATCCCAAAAAATGGCGCGCCCGGCAGGACTCGAACCTGCTGCCTCAAGATTAGAAGTCTCGCGCTCTATCCAGATGAGCTACGGGCGCTTTGGGTGCGGATATCGGAATGCCGCGCCAAATTTGGCTTCGCTCTAACCCGTTTTTCGCATTAAGGAAACACGTCAGTTAGCCCGAAACAGGAATCTCCGATCCATGTCCGACAGCCGCCCGATTGAACGCAGTTCCGCCGCACAATTGACCGGGCGGCAATTCCGCTATTTCGATTTCATCATGGCGGCCTTTGTCACCGTGCTGCTGTTGTCCAACATTATCGGCGCGGCAAAGCCGACCTTTGTCACAATTGGCGGGGAGCAATGGGTGTACGGCGCGGGCATCCTGTTTTTCCCGCTTGGTTATGTCATTGGCGACGTTCTGACCGAAGTCTATGGTTATGCCCGGGCCCGGCGGGTGATCTGGGCCGGGTTCGGTGCACTGCTGTTCATGGCGTTTATGAGCTGGGTGGTGGTGTCGCTGCCTCCGGCGGAAGGATGGGAAGGACAAGCGGCCTATGAAGCCGTATTCGGGCAAGTGCCGCGGATCGTCTTTGCCTCGATCACCGCCTTTTGGGCCGGGGAATTCGTCAACAGCTATGTGATGGCGCGGATGAAGGTCTGGACGGCGGGCAAGCATCTGTGGACCCGCACCATCGGTTCGACCTTTGTCGGGCAAGGCGTCGATAGCCTGATCTTCTACCCGCTCGCCTTTTGGGGCGTGTGGAGCAATGAGCAGGTGCTGACCGTGATGGCGACCAACTGGCTGCTCAAAGTGTTGTGGGAAGCGGTGTTGACGCCAGTCACCTATGCGGTGGTCAATGGCCTGAAGGCGCGCGAAGGTCTGGATGTTTTTGACGACGCGACCGATTTTACGCCATTTACGACCAAGGTTTGAATATCATCGCATCACGCAGATAGTGTTGTTCGTAGATCGTCATTGCGAGCGCAGCGAACCAATCCAGAGTCGCTTGGCTTTGCTCTGGATTGGTTGACCTACGGTCGCCTGCGGCCCGCTGCGCTCGCAATGACGGATGTTCCATTCTAGGTTAACCCATCAACCCATGCACAAGTCCCATGGCCGCATAAAACAGCAGCCAGTACCCCGCATCAATGAAGAACAACGCCTTGCCCTTTTGCGAAAACAGATAATTGGTACCGATCGCGGGGATGATGAACCCCAAGGCGATGCCAGTAGAAATCATCATCACAATATGCAGCGGCGGACCGCCCAACCGGAAGAACATATGCGCGAGCATGGTTGAGGCAACCAGGCTGAAGGCAAAAGCTCCGCCATAGATGACCGGCATATTGCCCTGTTTGATCTGTTCTTCCGACAGGCCAACCGCGCCCATCCAGCGTTTGCCCATCACTGGCCCGTACCAAATTCCTCCGACCAGAAATCCGCACAGCGCCGCCAAAATTATCGCAAGCCAATTGCCTTCAAACATCTGCCTTCTCCCCCTGCCTCAATCCCCGCCGCAGCCAGAACAGCCGCTGCACCCGCTGTCACCGCCGCTGTCACCGCCGCTGTCACTGCCACTGTCGCCGTTGTCGCTATCGCTATCGGAGTCGTCATCGGACCAGCTGGCCTGCGCGCCGCTACCGCCGAAATCGCCGCCGCCCGCAACAAAGGCGGCTCCCGTTGCCGCAGTGGCCATGCCAGTGTCGCCGCTGTCCCAACTGCCGCTGTCGCTGGAGCAACTGTCGCCGGTATTTTTGCGCCGCGCCGGTCTTTTCTTCGCGGCGTTGCGCCTCAGCCTGCGCTTGCGCAGCCAATGTGCGATGGCCATTGACACGCCGAACAGCAATGCGAACGGCAACAGCATGGTCATCAAGCCAAGGACGACATAAAAATCCTCAGCCATGGTTGATGTCCCCGTTGCGGCCACGGCGCTGCACGCGGCCAGAACCGCCGCCCCGGCGACAGCGGACACCGCAAACACCGGACGTTTGGGCACGACAAAAACTTCCGCACGGTCGACCCGCTCAAACCGGTGCGAAAACCGGGCTTCCTCTCCCGGCCAGATGTCCGGTGGCGGGGCATGTCCGAACACCCGCAGGTAGCGTTCCCGCGTTGAGGCATAAAGATTGCGATACTTCCGGCTTTCGTGCGCACCCCCGGCGGTCGGCCCGTGATGCAAGGGATGGGGAAGGATTTGCCCGCACAAAATATCCCAATAATGGCGGCTGTATGTCAGGTGCAGGTGCCACGCCTGATCCACCGCATCCGATGGGGTAACGGGATGATCACTCTTTGCCGACAGATAGAGGAACCGCCGATATTCTTCCATCACCCGCTGTGCATAGCGGACGGACCATCCGTTTTCGCGGGCCAGCCGTTGGACAAAGGTCAATCGCGACCCCGCCGGTTCAATGCGCATGGCGGTGAGGCTTTGCCACAGTGGATCGTTAAGATAAGCAGCGGTCATCGCAAGCCCTTCCCTCCAGCCAAATGTCAATTTCCCGATGCCTAGTTTATACCGTTTGGCATCGACAAACAATCGTCCTAAAGGGACGCGAAATATGGCAAAGCAAATTTCTCCCGCGCCCAAAATCGGCATGGTCTCCTTGGGCTGTCCCAAGGCTTTGGTCGATAGTGAGCGGATTTTGACCCAGCTGCGCTCCGACGGCTATCAGATGTCGGCGGATTATGCCGGGGCCGATGTGGTGCTGGTCAACACCTGCGGCTTTCTCGACAGTGCCAAAGAGGAATCTCTGGAAGCGATTGGCGAGGCGATGGCGGAAAACGGCCGGGTGATCGTTACTGGCTGTATGGGCAACGAGGCCGATGCTATCCGCGC
>JBGSLY010000495.1:0-3754 GCA_041740435.1 Parasphingorhabdus sp. | reverse complement strand
TCTTCCAGCACGCTGTCGTCGATGGTGATGCCCTTCTTCACGCCCTTGGGCGCGGCCACCACTTCCTGACCGAGCAGCGCATCGCGCACGCGGGCATAGGTGGCGCGATCGAGGATGGCGCGTTCATCGGCAGCATCCTTTTCAAGACGCTCGATTTCCTCGCGCTCGATCTGCAGGGCGCGTTCGTCCTTGTCGATGCCGTGGCGGTTGAAGATGCGCACATCGACAATCGTGCCCGACACGCCCGGCGGCAGGCGGAGCGAGGTGTCGCGCACATCGCTGGCCTTTTCGCCGAAGATGGCGCGCAGCAGCTTTTCTTCCGGTGTCATCGGCGATTCGCCCTTGGGCGTAATCTTGCCGACCAGAATATCGCCCGGCTCCACTTCGGCCCCGACATACACAATGCCCGCCTCGTCGAGGTTGCGCAGCGCTTCTTCGCCGACATTGGGGATGTCACGGGTGATGTCTTCCGGTCCCAGCTTGGTATCGCGGGCCATCACTTCGAACTCTTCGATATGGATCGAGGTAAAGACGTCGTCCTTCACGATCCGCTCAGAGATCAGGATCGAGTCTTCGTAGTTATAGCCATTCCAAGGCATAAACGCGACCAGGCTGTTCTTGCCCAGTGCCAGCTCGCCCATGTCGGTCGAGGGACCATCGGCCAAAATGTCACCCTTTTCGATGATATCACCGACCTTCACGAGCGGACGCTGGTTGATGCAGGTGTTCTGGTTCGAGCGCTGGAATTTTTGCAGCGTGTAAATGTCCACGCCCGATTTACCAGCTTCCACCTCACCAGTGGCGCGGATAACGATACGGGTCGCATCGACCTGATCGACAATCCCGGACCGCAGCGCACCAATCGCCGCGCCCGAATCGCGGGCCACGGTTTCTTCCATGCCGGTGCCGACAAACGGCGCTTCGGCGCGAACCAAAGGCACCGCCTGACGCTGCATGTTCGAACCCATCAGCGCGCGGTTGGCGTCATCGTTTTCCAGGAACGGGATCAGCGATGCCGCGACCGACACCAGCTGTTTGGGGCTGACGTCCATCAGCGTCACCTGCTCACGCGGTGCGATCAGGAATTCCCCGGCTTCTCGGGCTGAAACCACTTCATCGGCGAAACCACCATCGGCGGTCAGCTCGGCATTGGCCTGCGCCACGGTATGCTTCTGCTCTTCCATCGCGGAGAGATAGACGACGTCGGTCGTCACCTTGCCGTCGATGACCTTGCGGTACGGGGTTTCGATAAAGCCATATTTGTTGACCCGGCTGAACGAGGCAAGGCTGTTGATCAGGCCGATGTTCGGACCTTCCGGCGTTTCAATCGGACAGATCCGGCCATAGTGGGTCGGATGAACGTCGCGGACTTCGAAGCCAGCGCGTTCGCGAGTCAGACCGCCTGGTCCAAGCGCCGACACGCGGCGTTTGTGCGTCACTTCGGACAGCGGGTTGGTTTGGTCCATAAACTGCGACAATTGCGACGTACCAATGAATTCGCGCACCGTTGCCACCGCAGGCTTGGCGTTGATCAGGTCGTTGGGCATGACGGTCGAAACATCGACACTCGACATCCGTTCCTTGACCGCACGCTCCATACGCAGCAGGCCAACGCGGTACTGGTTTTCCAGCAACTCGCCGACCGAACGCACACGCCGGTTACCAAGGTTATCGATATCGTCGATCTCGCCCTTGCCGTCCTTCATGTTGACCAAGGTCTTCACGACGGTAAGGATGTCTTCCTTGCGCAGCGTGGTCAGCGTGTCGGGTGCATCCAAGTCGAGACGCATGTTGAGCTTGACCCGGCCAACGGCGGACAGGTCATAGCGTTCGGGATCGAAGAACAAGCCTTCGAACAAAGCTTCCGCCGTTTCGCGCGTCGGCGGTTCGCCGGGGCGCATCACGCGGTAAATGTCGGACAATGCGGAATCGCGGTCCTTCGCCTTGTCGGCGATTAGGGTGTTGCGAATCCACGGACCGGTGGTGACATGATCGATGTCGAGCAACTCGAGCATATCGATGCCCGCCTTGTCGAGCTTTTCCAGATTCTCGGCGGTGACTTCCTCACCCGCTTCGATATAAATTTCGCCGGTCTTTTCGTTGATCAGATCAAACGCGCTGTAGCGGCCAAAGATTTCCTCGGTCGGAATCAACAGGTTTTTGAGACCATCTTTTTCTGCCTTGGTGGCAGCACGCGGGCTGATTTTCTGACCCAGAGCAAAGGCGATTTCGCCGGTGTCGGAATCGACGATATCGAACGATGGCTTCTGGTTACGCCATTGCTCGGCCACATAGGGGATGCTCCAGCCGTCCTTGTGCCGGTTATAGGACACACGGCCGTAGAAATAGTTGAGCAGGTCTTCTTCGGACATGCCGCGCGCAATGACCTTCAAAACGCCAGCTGATTTGGAACGATCTTCGTTTTCGAAAACCGTGCCCATATCGATCGCGCCCATCGGTTCCTTGAGCGTGATCCGGTCGCCGTCGACCGACAGGATTTCGGCGGGATAGCGGGTGCCGCTGACCCGGATACGCTCACCGGCGACAAAGCCATGCTTGGTATCATTGACCCGAACCGTCGCATTGCCCAGCACGCGCAGCAGCGCGGTGACCGGCAGCTTGCGCTTGCGGTCGATGCGGACGTTGACAATGTCCTTGGCATCAAATTCGAAATCGAGCCACGAACCGCGATACGGGATAACGCGCGCGGCGAACAGGAACTTACCCGACGAGTGGGTTTTGCCGCGATCATGGTCAAACAAAACACCGGGCGAACGGTGCATCTGGCTGACGATCACCCGCTCGGTTCCGTTGACGATAAAAGTGCCGTTGTGCGTCATCAGCGGCATATCGCCCATGTATACGTCCTGCTCCTTGATATCGAGCACCGAGCGCGCTTCGGTTTCAGGGTCGATTTCAAACACGATCAGGCGCAGCGTGACCTTCATCGGCGCAGCATAGGTAATCCCGCGCTGGCGGCATTCCTCGACATTATATTTGGGATCTTCGAGCTCATAGGTAACGAAGTCCATTTCCGCCGTGCCCGCGAAATCGCGGATCGGGAAAACCGAACGCAGGGTTTTTTCAAGGCCGGAGACATAGCCGATTGACGGGTCGGAGCGCAGAAACTGCTCATAGCTTTCGCGCTGCACTTCGATCAAATTGGGCATTTCCACCACTTCGTGGATGTTGCCAAAAATTTTCCGGATCCGCTTTTTGCGGGTCGGGGAGTGGCCGTCGATTGCCTTGGTCGCCATATAATATGCCTTTTTGCTGCGTGCTGCCGAATCCCCTGCTGCATGCAAAGGCCCCGGCAAAAAAATTGCTCTGGTGCGGCGCACTCCAAAACACAAAAAGCCGCACGGCCCCGGAATCTGTAGGGGATGCAGCTTATGGCGTCATGAAAACCGGCGATCGTTCCTCCGTAAAAACCACTGCGCGACGGCGGCTTTGTCTCGAACGATGCTGGTGTAAGAAGCAGCGGATAGTCTGTTGGATAGGGTTGGTCAAGCGCAATTCAGTTTCCCCGTTCCGCTTGCGGTAGGGGAGAATTTCTGTGGAAAAACCCACCGACCTCGCGCTATGCTGCGTTAGAACCCAAAGGACCACGCATGCCCGCTGTCAAAGCCGCCCGGCCACTCGACATTTTCACCCGCGATCAATGGGCTGTGATGACCCGTGTTTCGCGCTGGCGCGGCCTGTGGCTGGTCGCGCATGGATGGCTGGTGGTTGCGGCGGCGTGCGGCGGGGCGGC
>JBGSLY010000494.1:0-3549 GCA_041740435.1 Parasphingorhabdus sp. | reverse complement strand
TCGTCAGCGACATTTTCGGTGAAGGCGAGCAAGAGATTAAATCCCCGATCAACGGCCTGATCATCGGTCACGCCACGCTGCCGATCGTCAACCAAGGCGACGCGCTGCACCATGTCGCCGAAGTCCGCGTCTTCAACGACGTCGGCGAACGCGTCGACCAAATCACCGACGCAGTGCTGAGCTCGCGGCTGCTCGATGAGGATGAGGTGATATAGGGGGGAGCGGGATTGATTTCGTTTATTTGGAATCCAGATGCAGAGCCCGTTTAAATAGCGCCGCCGGGGCGTACCCAGTTATAGAGAAAATCGGGAATCTGGTCACGGCTGTTGCGATCCAACTGGTTCATCGCGTTGAAAACTATGGTCCGGCCGAGTGGGCCATCGCCTGCTGGCAGGCTGTTTGAATAAGCATAGAGTTTTGCAATCTGGTCCCGCAAGGGTTTGTAGCCGTTGGTCATATTGCTGTTTTCCCATTGTAGAGCGAGCTTGCCTTGCACAAAATTCATAACGCCCGCCGCATCCGCGGAGGACTTTTTGTGCTCTGCAACAATCGCCGCCCAACCCGATTGGCCGTTTGACCATTGCGCTTCGAGATCAGCGGGCGGTGATAATGTGTTGATCAATGTTTGTTTGGCATTGCCGGACACAGGATAGCTGATCAGCTTGTGACCCGAAGCGGTATTTGCACTGGTGATGGTGATGCTGCGAAACTGGCTCTGCACCATTTCTTCAAGCAGGTCCCGCTCGGCATCATCTATTCCCGCTTCGGCCAAAATTGCTTGCTTCAACGCCTTGGCATCCGAATCGGTAAAAGCGCCGGGATTGCGAGTCTTGATTGCTTTCAGTGCAGCAAAGCTCTTCGCGTTCAGCGCGGTGACCAGACCGTCGGGCGCTTTGCTGGGTGGAGGTGGGCTGCGATAGGCCGAAAGCGGCGGCGGCTTGGCATTGGGATCGGCTTGGGAGAAGACAGCGGAGGACCAGATTGTGGTCGAAACGATCAACGCGGCAAATCGGCTTTTCATTCGGCGGTGTCCCCTTCACTCTCGAAGGCCGTTATAGGAAACTTAGAAAGCCGGTAAATTAAAAAACGCGTGCGAAGAACGTCCTTTCGAGCATATCATTTGTTTGCGGTTTTACCGTTTCAACACGCTACCATGGTGATGTCAGAGTTTGGAACCCTGAACCCCCAACTCCTCCCGAACACCAGACAACAGGAAAACAACCATGCCGCCCTTAGAGATCGTCCAAAACTGTTACGTCGTCCGCAATCTGGAGGCCGCCTGCACGCGCTGGCATCGGTTGTTTGGGGTGGGGCCGTTTACCGGGGGTGGGACGGGGCGGCTCGAAAACCATGTTTATCGTGGCACCCCGGCCCCGCCGATAGAGATTCGCGGTGTGTTTGTGCAGTCGGGTGAGCTTAACATCGAGCTGATCGAACTTGTGTCGGCCGCGCCCAGTGCGTTTCACGATATGTTTCCGGACGGCGGCGAAGGGCTGCATCATGCCGCGATATTCTGCGCAGACTACGAAGCGGAAAAGGCGCGTTTTATTGCCGATGGTTTGGAGGTTGCCAGCGAATTTACCACCGGATTCGGGGCAAAAATCTGCTATATCGATACCCGCGTCACGCATGGACATATGATCGAACTCTATCCCGAAAATGCAATCATCCGGAACATGTACGCCCAGCCGCGCGACAAGGCGCGCAATTGGTCGGGCAGCCCATTGATAGTGCCCTGGGACTAAGGATAAGACGCATCGCTTCCAACCTCCATGCTTGCAAGCTTAGACGCGGGAATCTAGGAACCCCGCTCATGACCCAAATCACCCATTTCCTGATTGTCGGCGCGATGAAGGCGGGGACGACGACGCTGTATCGCGATCTGTCGCGCCATCCCGGAGTCTTCATGCCGGTCGAAAAGGAACCGGAGATACTGGTCCGCTATGTCGGTGCGCGTGCGATTGCGGCGGCCTACAAAGATCATTTTGCGGGGGCTGCGCCGGGAAAAGTGTGCGGAGAGGCATCAACCGCTTACACCAAACGACCCGATCATGAAGGCGTTGCGGCGCTGGCGCTGGCGCATTTTGGGCCTGATTTGCGAATCATCTATATGCGGCGCGAACCGGTCAGCCGCCTGATCAGCCAGTATAAGCATGAGGTGCAGCACAAGACGATTACTGGTCCGATTGAAACAGCAATTGCCGAACATCCCCGGCTAATCGCTTATGGCCGGTACGACTGGCAAATCGCGCCGTGGATCGAAACTTTTGGCGCGGGCAATGTACTACAAATCGATCTGGAAGACTATTCGCGCGACAAGGCGGGCAAGTTGGATGCGGTTATGGCGCATTTGGGGCTCGACCCGGCGCTGATGCCCGCCGTTGATCCCAACGCCCGGGCCAACCGCGCTGACGAGGCGAAGACGGTGTCCAACCCTCTGCTCGCAGCGGTCATCGGTTCGCGCTTTTATCAGCGGCGGGTCAAAGGCATGATCAGCGATGCAATGCGCGAAAAATTGCGCAACGCGATCCTGCCCAAGCCCGAAGACGCCGAAATTCGGCTGCCTGCGGAATTGGAGGCGCACATCCGCCAGGAATCCGCGCAGGGCAGTTAGGCCGACTTCCGCTCCGATACCGAAGTGTTGCTGACCGCCGCCGCCGGTTCGCCGGGACGCACCTGTTCCAATCGTCCAACCGGCGAAGTGGTCGGACCCTCGGCCGGTCTTCTGCCTTCCACTGACGCGGCGGGCATGGCGCGACTGAACAGATAGCCTTGCACCTGGCCGCATCCTTCTTCGCGCAGCCACTGGAGCTGATCGCCGCGCTCCACCCCTTCGGCGGTGGTGACCATGCCCAATGATGACGCAAGGCCGGTCACCGCGCGGATAATCGCGCGGCAATCATCGCGGTCTGCGACATCCTTGACGAAGCAGCGGTCGATTTTGATCTTGTCGAACGGAAAACTGCGCAAATAGTTGAGCGAGCTATAGCCGGTGCCAAAATCATCCAGGGCAATGCGCACACCCAGCGCACGGATCTTGTGCAGCAATGTGACATTGCTGTCATCATCGGTCATCAAAACCGTTTCGGTGATTTCCAGCTCCAACCGATTGGCGGCCACTCCGCTTGCGGCCAATGCATTAACGATGGTGGGAATCAGATTGGCGCTGCGCATCTGTAGCGGGGAGAGGTTGACCGCGACCGACAGATGTTCGGGCCAGCGTGCGGCCTCCATCAAGGCGCTGCGGATCGTCCACTCACCCAGCGGCACAATCATGCCGCTTTCCTCCGCCGCCGGAATGAATACCGACGGCATGACCAATCCCTTTTCGGGATGGTTCCACCGGGTCAGCGCTTCATAGCCGAGGATTTCGGTCGTCTCGATGTTGATCAGCGGTTGGTAATAGAGCTCCAGTTCGCCATCGGTCAGCGCCTTGCGCAGGTCGCTTTCAATCGACTGGCGGTCTTCAAAGGCAGTCCGCATTTCGGCCGAGAACAGCGAAACGCACCCCTTGCCGCGCTTCTTGGCATCGTACAGCGCGACAGCGGC
>JBGSLY010000493.1:0-1753 GCA_041740435.1 Parasphingorhabdus sp. | reverse complement strand
GCGCGTCGGCATTGGGTGGTTTCCTGACCGCGAAAATCACCAATGGAAGCAAGATGCAAAGCCAATAACAGCAAAATTTTTATACCATCATTCTCGGCGCGGGCGGTGCGGGGATGATGTGCGCGGCTATTGCAGGTAGGGGGGGCGGGCGAGACGGCAAGCGTGTGCTGCTGATCGACCATGCCGATGAACCGGGCAAGAAAATCCTGATCTCTGGGGGTGGGCGGTGCAATTTCACCAATATTCACACCGCGCCCGACCGCTATATTTCGGCCAATCGCCACTTCGCCAAATCCGCGCTGAGCCGCTATACTCCGGCCGATTTTATCGCATTGGTCGACAAGTATGGCATTGCTTGGCACGAAAAAACGCTGGGCCAATTGTTCTGTGACGGCTCGGCGCGGCAGATTGTCGCCATGCTGGTTGCCGAATGTCAGGCCGCCGGGGTCAGCTGGCTGTTAGGGCAGCCGGTGCGCGAGGTTGACCACGCAGATGGCCTGTTCCGGGTAACTGTGGGTCAGCAAGTGATGACCGCGCCTTCGCTGGTCATCGCCACCGGCGGGCCGTCTATCCCGAAAATGGGGGCGAGCGGTTTTGCTTATGATCTGGCGCGCCAGTTCGGGCTGAAAGTGGTGCAGCCGCGCCCCGCGCTGGTTCCTTTGACCTTGGCAGGGGATCAGGCATTGTTCACCGAATTATCCGGAGTGGCGACCGAAGTGGAGACGCGCTGCGGCAAGACCCGGTTTCGCGAAGCCGCGCTGTTCACCCATCGCGGCCTTTCTGGTCCGGCGATTTTGCAGATCTCCAGCTATTGGCAGCATGGAGAGGCCATTGGAGTAAATTTCTTGCCCGATTTGGCAGGAGGATGGCTGACCGCACTCAAACGTGCCGAGCCGCGTTCGATGGTGAAACGCCACCTGTCCCGGCATCTGCCCAAACGACTGGCCGATACTCTGGCGGACCGGATCGCGTGGCATCAGGAATTGGGCACCGCCTCTGACAAAAGGTTGCTGGAAATCGAACGTCAATTGGCGGATTGGACTTTCCACCCCAATGGCACCGAAGGCTATGCCAAGGCGGAAGTGACCGCCGGCGGCATCGACACCGCCGCTCTGTCCTCACAAACGATGGAGGCCAAATCCGTCCCCGGCCTCTATGTCATCGGTGAAGCGGTTGATGTCACCGGATGGCTGGGCGGCTATAACTTCCAATGGGCCTGGGCTAGCGGATGGGCAGCGGGAACTGCAATTGCCGCCGCAACACAGTATTAAGTCGCAGGGGCAGTTTCGATGTCTTCGCCCTGTAACTGGTCGAGCAGCTTTTGTGCGGCCCGACCGGACAGGCTGTCTTTAGCCATCACCACCGCATTTTGCCATTGCACTTGCGCATTGGTAACGTCGCCCGAGGCATAGGCGATGTTGCCTAGTTCCAGCGCCACTGCCGGGTCATCGCCTGCCAAACGCGCAGCAATCGCGATGTCGGCGCGGGCCAGCGTCAGGTCCTCCATTCGCCGCGCCAGCGTCGCCGACAGCAGCCAGCCGAGTGGGTCCTCCGGCACCAGTTCGTGTACCTTCGCCAAATCGGATTTTGCTCGGTATTGGTCGCCCATTGCGACATAGGCGCGGGCGCGGTCGAGATAGATTTCGCCCTTGGCCATATCGCTCATCTGGCCTTGGACCAATGCCGCATTGAGATGCTCAATGGCTTTTTCGAGCTCGCCGCCCGCCAGCGCCGCATTGCCGGCCTGTGCCCA
>JBGSLY010000492.1:0-4648 GCA_041740435.1 Parasphingorhabdus sp. | reverse complement strand
CTATGTCCGTATTTCATGGCGTTGCTGATAAGATTATGCGCTACTTGGGCCAGTTGTGCTGCGTCGCCCAGAACGGCCGGCAGCCCGTCCTCGGAATTGATATGAATGGTCGGAACATTGGCGGGATTGCCGTTCCGAATTTCATCACACACATTGCCAACCAATGCAGGCAGGTTGATTGGGGTGCTGGGCAGTTGAAATTTTTCGGCTTCGATCCGGGATAGTGAAATCAGGTCCTCAACCAACTGCTGCATTCGCTCTGTTTCGGCAACCATGATCGATAAGAACCGGTCGCGCGTGGCCGCATCGCCGCCTGCGTCGGGATCTTGAAGGGTTTCGGCAAAGCCTTTGATCGCTGTCAACGGAGTCCGCAGTTCGTGACTGGCATTGGCGACAAAATCGGTCCGCATTTTCTCTGCGGCATAACGCTCGCTTTTGTCTGTCAGTATGACCAGTTTTATGCCGTCGACCAAAGATTTGACCCGCATTTCCCAGCGTTGATCCGCGGTGCCCACCCCAACCAGCACAACCGGCTCGCCGCTATGTTCAACATCAGCGTTCGACAACCGCTCTGCGGCGGCTGGGTGGCGAATGGCAATCCGGACATCTTCGCCAACAACATGACCACCCAGAACTTGGCGACCGGCTTGGTTGATCATGATGACCTTTGCATTGCGAATCAAAAGGATCGGATCGTCGAACGGATCGATAATATCCTGATACGCTTCACTTCTCCCCGCCTGATGCAAGCGCTTCTCGGTCAATGCATCAACATGCCCGATAGATGCCGGGCGCGAGGATGCGGGCGGCGTCAAGAAATAGGCTGCCAAAAGACCACCACTTCCCAACAGCGCCATGGACGCGATAGGGGTATTCCAAAGGCTCGCCAAAACCGCCGCGCCGACAATGGACGCCAATGCCAGTAATAGCCTGACTGGCGCAATCTCATCCATGCGGCCGTTCGCTTAGCAATGAGTGGGCCATCAGGAGGTTGTTAATGAACGGCATGATAATGTCCCGATAAAGGACTAGGGCAAAATTTGCCAAGGCTTTACTCGCCTTGCAGGGAAAATGGCGCTAATGCCCTTGTGCCAACGTTGTTTTTTAAGACCATCCGGGACTGACTATGACCATCGAACCAGACGATCACGATCCATCCGGACGTCGCCGTTTTTTGAAGATCGGTGCGGTATCCGCGGTCGCAATCATCAGCATCAAGCCCGCTGTGGCACAGGCGGCTGGGTCGATACTCAATTGCGAGATCCCCGTGCCGGGTCCGCACGGCAGCGGCAGCTACATCGCCTCTGACGGTCAGTTGGTCTCGCGCGATACGCCGGGTGCTTTCCCGCCATCCTATCGTAATTTTACCGGCGAAGAGGTTCGCAGGGCGATGAACGGACGTACCTTGCCGGGCACAAGCTATGACCAGAGCCAAGCCTATGTGAACTATATTCGGCGTCTGCAGGCGGGGCAAAGCGGCTTCACGTGCTACGCTTCGCTGCAAATGCCGCGCTGATCCAATAATCGGAATTTCCGCTATCCATTGAAAATTCACCGATGGCGGTTAGGCTATATCGGTGAATGATAGAAATCCCCTGTACCGGGCCGAATCTCCCGACTTGCTTATCGTCGAGCCGCTCGACGACATGACGCTCATTTATCATCGGCGTTCGGGTATCACCCATATGGTGACCGCGCCGGTCCCGGAGATACTTGAGGCAATGGGCCAAGAGCTGGTCGATATCGCAACAATCACCGCGCGCCTTTCGCACCAATTTGAAATGGAAGCCGACGCCAGCGACGTGATCGCGATCGTCGATTCCCGCCTTGCCGATATGATGGCATTGGGATTGGTCGAACGGGCTTCGGAAGGGACCGCGTGAGCCATCGTCATGCATGAATTTCGTGTTTCGGTGGGTCCGGCCAGTTTCCGGCTTTTGTCTGATTGGCAAAAGCCGATTGCCCAGATGCGCGCGCTATATGCCAGCTATCCCGAACCGGAAATTCCGGACTTTACGGTGCGGTTGGAGGCAGTCAGTCTGTTGCGCCGGTTTCTTCGACCATCGGGGGCGATAGAGGGCGATTATATGCTGCCGGACGCAGCGCCACTGCCCGTGGAGCAGGGGCTATTGGCGCTGGAAATGGGGATGAACCTGCAAATGGCGCTGGGCTGGCGGCGGCATCTTATTTTGCATGCAAGTGCTGTTGAGCGAGACGGCAGGGTGCTGGTGATGACGGGCCTGTCGGGATCGGGCAAATCCACTTTGTCGGCGATGCTGGGCCTCGATGGTTGGCGGTTCATGGGCGATGAGTTTGTGCTGATCGATTTGGTCAGCGGTGCCGCGGTACCCTATCCCCGGCTGATCAGCCTTAAAAATTTGGCGATTGCGGAGATGCAGCGTGTTGCTCCTTCAGCTCAATTCGGCCCGGTGATGGCCGGTACACCCAAGGGCGATATTCGTCATATGGTGCCCAGCCCAGAGGCAGTCACACGGATGGCGGAGCCGGGCATACCCGCGCTGCTGCTGTTCCCCAGTTTTGGCTATAGCGCCGCTGTACGCGAATTGCAGCTCAGCGAGACCTTCGTCCGTTTGACCCAGGCATCGCCAAATTATGTGGCATTGGGGGAGCCGGGTTTCACCGCATTGGCTCGGTTCGTCAAAACGGTTCCCGCGCGCGCGATCGACTATGAAACGGGAGCAGAGGCGATAGCGATGGTCGAGCAGCTTTGGGATACGCTCGCATGACCGACGCCATGATCTTGGTTGGTGCCCTTCGCGATCCCGATAGCGCCCAAAATCTCGCAGCGGAACAATGGACCGCGCTCCTTACAATCGCCCGCGCCGAACAGCTGATCGGGACGTTGGCCTTTCGGCTTGAAGGGCAAGCCGTCCCCGATGGCGTGAAGGCAATACTGACCGACGCGCGGCTCAATGCGGAGGTTCAACGACGCACCGCGCTGTGGGAAGCCGATTGTGCGCGGCGGGCGCTGGCCGAATATGATGGCAAAGTCGTTCTAATGAAAGGCACCGCTTATGTCGCGTCGGACTTGAGGGCGGGGCAGGGGCGGTCGATTGGTGATCTCGACATTATGGTTGCTCAACCGGATTTGCCAACGGTTGAGGCTATGCTCCTTGCCGCCGGATGGGAATGGGTCAAGCAGGATGCCTATGACGACGCCTATTACCGCGACCATATGCATGAGCTGCCGCCGATGATCCACCGGGAGCGGGACCGGATGATCGATGTGCATCACACGATATTGCCACTAACGGCAAGGCCGAGGCCGGATGCGGCGGCGATGATGGCGGATGCTGTCCCCCTCCCGCTTGCGGGAGGGGTTAGGGGCGGGCCCGAAAAGATCGTTGGCTCGCTGCCGTTCGAATCAGACCCACCCCCGACCCCTCCCGTGAGCGGGAGGGGAGAAGTGTTCGTTTTCTCCCCCGAAGACATGGTCTGCCACTGCGCCGCGCATTTGTTTGCCGATGGCGATTTGGCCGGGGGGCTGCGCAACCTGTGGGATTTTCATTGCCTGACGCAGGAATTCACCGCTTCCGATCCGGGTTTTCGCACAAGACTGAGCCAGCGAGCCGAACATCATGGCCTGACGGCGGCGGTGGAGCGAGCGCAGCGGCTTGCTGACCACTTATATGTGTCAGGCTGCGACCAGATCACTTTGACCGACCGCCTGTTCATCCGCCGTCTGACCGCCCGAAATGGCTATGGGCAGCAAACCCGTAGATTCATTCGGCTGGCCTTTTACATCCGTTCGCACGCTTTAAGGATGCCGCCGATGATGCTAGCACGGCATTTGTGGACAAAGTGGCGCAAGGGGCATCAACCCAAGGTGTAGAGAGTCGGCACCAGCGCATCAAAATGGTCGATTACCGCATCGGCACCCAATTCCTCCACCGGGTGGGCCAGAAAACCAAAGCTAACCGCGACACAGGGGATTCCCGCAGCCTTGCTGGCCATCACATCGGGGCTGGCATCGCCGACGAAAGCCGCCCTCCCGCCGCCGCAACGGGCGATCATCTCGAAAATCGGGTCGGGTGCGGGTTTGCCGCTGCCTTTACCCATAGTGTCGCCGCCAATGATCGTCGCAAACCGATGCGACAGACCAATGGTATCGAGCAATTGCACCGCCAGCGATTCGAACTTGTTGGTCACCACCGCCGATTGGACGCCTTTTTCCGCCAGTGTATCCAGTGCATCCAACAGGCCCGGAAACACCGTACAATCGCTGCCCAGATTGGCCTCATAATGCTCCAGAAAAACCGGAAACAGGCGTTTGACCAAGCCCGGATCGACGATGCCTTGATTCGCCAGCCCGCGTTCCAGCATCACCCGTGCACCCATGCCGACCAGCGACTTCACTTCCGCCGGATCAATTGGCGGATAACCGGCATGGCCAAGCGCGTGATTCAGTGATGCCGACAGCTCAATCGAGCTGTCAACCAGCGTGCCGTCAAGATCAAAGCCGACTATAGCGAAAGGGAAGGACATGCATTGCTCCTGCATCCCGTTCGTGTCGAGCGAAGTCGAGACACTTTTCCGTTGGGCAGGGCATCTCGACTGCGCTCGATGCGAACGGCACTGACGATATGCGACCTGCATGCCGCTTGTTTATAGAAACCGCAACAATTTG
>JBGSLY010000491.1:0-2495 GCA_041740435.1 Parasphingorhabdus sp. | reverse complement strand
TCTGCGGCCACGGCATAGCGGGCCCCCTGATGCACGGCAATCGCACCTGCCGCGCTGCGCGTCACAACCAGTGTTTCGACTAGGGCGGCGGTTTCGGCCACGGCGGCCTCAAAATCTTCGGTTTCGTTGAGCGAGCAGATTTCGGCTTCATTGGCGAACAGGATATCGATCTGGCCCCGTTCGAGCAGGTCGACGAAGTCGCCGCGATGCCGCTCGATACAAAAGGTATCGGACAGGGTGAAGGCAACCTTGCGTCCGGCTTCGCGGGCATGGGCAATGGCGCTGCGCATCGCCGCGCGTGGTTCCGTGGGGTCCCAAAGATAGCCCTCAAGATAGAGGATCGCCCCGCTGCGGATCAGATCGCCATTGATCGCTGATTGCGGCAGGACCTGTGACGCGCCCAAAAAGGTGTTCATCGTCCGCTGTGCATCGGGGGTGACGAAAATCAGGCAGCGGGCGGTGGGGTCGCCGTCCGTTATCGGCGCCACGTCAAAGTCTATTCCGGTGGCGCGAATGTCATGGGTGAAGACATCGCCCAGCTGGTCCTTCGCCACCTGTCCGATAAAGGCGCACTGCCGCCCCAGCACCGACGCTCCGGCCAGCGTATTGGCCGCCGACCCGCCGCTAATCTCGCGCGCCGGACCCATCGCATCGTATAATTGGGTCGCACGCGCGGCGTCGATCAGCATCATGCCGCCCTTGGCCAACTGCTCTTCCTCCAGAAACTCGTCATCGGCCTTGGCAATCACATCGACAATCGCATTGCCTATGGCGACGATATCGTAACGGGGTTCGGTCATTGGGTGTTCCTGTATCTGGGTTTAGGGTTGCAAATCGGCTTAGGGAAGGTGCTTGCGCGGTTCAAGAGCGATTGACCGCTATGCTGGGTTCGTGCGACGCTGATGCGATGATACAGGCTTTGCTGCTATCCCTTGGCCAATTGTTCGACCGCGCGGTGCTGCGTGTGCTGCTGAAGGTGGTGCTGTTGTCGCTTGCGCTGTTTGCTGTTCTGGGCGTGGGCGCGTTTTTTGGCTTGAACGAGCTGTTTGCAGTCTGGGGCTGGGACCGGGAAGGCGGATTGGCGGCGGCGGCAGCGGCGGCGCTGATTGCGGTATTTTCCGGTGTGCTGCTGTTCCGGGTGGTCGCAGTGTTCATCATGAGCATTTTTGCCGACGAGATTGTCGATGCGGTGGAACGGCGACATTATCCGTTGGCAGCGGAAAAAGCGCGGCCCCCTGGCTATGCGCTGGGGCTTCGGATGGGGCTGGCGTCGGTGGGCCGGGCGCTGCTGTACAACCTGTTGGCCGCGCCGGTCTATGCGGTGCTGCTGTTCACCGGGATCGGCGTGGCGATTGCCTTTCTGCTGGTCAACGCGCTGCTGCTGGGCCGGGATCTGTCGGATATGGTGGCGGCGCGGCATGTGGACGGGGTGAGCGCGCTTTCGACCTTCGCAGGCATGGGCCGGGGACAGCGATTTGTGTTGGGGTTATTGGCATCGGCGGCGTTCCTGGTCCCGCTGGTAAATTTGCTTGCACCGGTAATTGGCGCGGCTATGGCAACACATCTGACCCATCGTAGTAAGGCGGGTTTGGCGTAGGAGAGTGAGATATGCAAAGGCTGGCGATCATTGCGGCCCTATCGTTTTTGGTTTCGGCATGCGGCAACACCGCCGCGCCGGTGCAATCGGCATCGGTGGTGACCGCACCCAAACTGGTCACCGGCAAGGGGCTGGACGCGGTGATCGGGCATACGCGGGAAATGATCATCGCGACCTTTGGCGAACCCCGGCTGGATTTCATGGAAGGCCCGGCGCGTAAGCTGCAATTCTCCGGCGCGGCCTGTGTGCTCGACGTCTATCTCTATCCGCAAGGCAGCGGCGCCCCGCTCGCCACCCATGTCGATGCCCGGCGCAGCGATGGCGCAGCAGTGGATAGGGCGGCGTGCGTCAATGCGTTGCGGCAGCGGTGACGAGCGATAGTAGGGTGTGTTCTCGCGAAGGCGGGAACCTTATCCTTATTGATATTGCGTTGGGAAAAAGGCTCCCGCCTGCGCGGGAGCACAGCTTTATGCATAAAGCGAACAGCTACCCCATCACCGCTTCCCATTGCTCGCCCAACGCCAGCCATTGTTCTTCGGCCTTGTCGAGATCGCCTTGAACGCTCCCGCGCATCTGCATCAGTTCGCCCATGGTTTTACCGCGTAAGCCTGCATCAGCTTCATCGGGGGCGAACATCGCCTGATCGAGCGCCCGCAGTTTCTGGGTCAGTGTGGCGATTCGCTTTTCGGCGGCGGCCAGGTCCAATTTGATCTGTTGATTCTGGCGGCGGCGTTCGGCGCTGGCGCGGCGTTCGTCCTTGCGGTTGCCGCCGCCGCTGCCCGATTTCGGGCCATTGCCGCCTTGGCGACCCAAAATCATGTCGGTATAGTCGGAGAGTGTTCCGGCAAATTCATTGGCTTGCCCATTGTCGACCAGCACCATCCGGTCGGCGGTGAGT
>JBGSLY010000490.1:0-3657 GCA_041740435.1 Parasphingorhabdus sp. | reverse complement strand
GGGCAGAGTGGACAAACCTCAATCCTCTTGCGCGATGGTCACTTTCAGGCCGTCGAGCGCGTCGGTGACTTCGATCTGGCAGCTGAGGCGGCTGTGTTCGTTGCGGTGGTCGCTGCTGTCGAGCAGGTCGTTTTCGTCTTCGCCCATTGGTGCGACCACGCCCGTGAAGGCCGGGTCGACATGGATGTGACAGGTGGCGCAGGAGCAGCAGCCGCCGCATAGCGCCAGCAGTTCGTCAAAGCCATTGTCGCGAATCGCCTCCATCACGGTGATTCCGGTGCCCACGGTAATGGCTTTTTCTTCTCCGGCGCGGTCGGTGACGTAAAGTGTTGGCATGATGGTCCCTCAAGCTGAGTTTGATAAATAAAACGAACAAAAAAAAATTTGCGCCGCTATGTCGGAGGCGGACAAAATAATCAAGGCAGAATGGAGCAGGCCAAATGGGACTATCGGCGGCACAAATCCGGGACGGGCTGGACCATATTGCGGGGATCGAGCCGAGGGTTGCGGCGGCGCTGGCATCGTCGGGCTATCCCGAGCCGCGGATACGCGAACCCGGTTATGAAACGCTGCTGCGCACGATTGTCGGGCAGCAGGTGAGCGTGAAGGCCGCCGCCGCCGTCTGGGGGCGGCTGGAGGCGTTATTGGGGGCGGGATGCGCGCCGGAAAAACTGGTGGCGCAGGATTTTGACGCGCTGCGCGCCTGTGGCCTGTCGCGGCAGAAACAGGGCTATGCCCGGTCGCTGGCCGAGCTGGTGATGACCGGCGCGCTCGACCTCGACACCTTGCCCGATGATGACGAGGAGGCGATTGCGCTGCTCACCAAGGTCAAGGGGATTGGCCGCTGGTCGGCGGAGATTTACCTGCTGTTCGCGCTGGGCCGGGGCGATATCTGGCCGGCCGGCGATCTGGCGGTGCAGGCGGGGCTGGGGATGATTTTGGAGCATGAAGCCCGTCCCGGCGAAAAGCTGGTCCGCGATTTGGCCGAACCGTGGCGACCGCACCGGGGGGCGATGGCGATTTTTACTTGGCACCATTATGCGAAGATGGTGATGTGAATAAGTCCTCCCCGAGCTTGCCTCGGGGAGGGGGACCGCTCGCGCAGCGAGGGGTGGAGGGGTGGGACCGACTTGCCCCTCCGTCAGCCCTTCGGGCCGACACCTCCCCGAGACAAGCTCGGGGAGGATCATATTCGTTTTTCTTCACGGTCTTGCACCGCGCCAATCACCGGTATAGGCTATGCCCAGCATAACCGGGGAGAGGATAATGCGGGTTTTGGGAATAATGGCGGCGGGCATTTCCATGCTGGCGCTGACGGCGTGTGATGATACCGGCGGCACAAAGGGGGCGGAGGTCAAGAACACTGCCTATCCGGAAAAAGTGTTCTGGGGCGACACCCATTTGCACACCGATAATTCGATTGATGCCTTTGGTTTCGGCACCCGGCTGGACGACGAGGCGGCGCTGCGCTTTGCCAAGGGCGAAGAGGTGACATCGACGCACGGGATCAAGGCGAAGCTGTCGCGTCCGCTCGATTTTCTGGTGATTTCCGATCACAGCGACGCGATGGGCGCGACCAAGGACCTGTATAATGCGCCGCGCCTTGCGCTGATGAACAACAAATTCCTGCTGCGCTGGTACGACATGATGCACGAGAATGAGGAGGGCAGCCAGCGGGTAACGTCCGAGCTGATCGACGGCGCGGCCAAGGGAACCCTGCCCCCCGATCTGTTCGATCCGGAGAAGACCGCAGAGCGGGTCGGCGACCTGTGGACCGCGCATGGCAAGGTGGTCGACGACTATAACGAGCCGGGCAAGTTCACCGCCTTTATGGGCTTTGAATATACGGCGATGCCGCAGGGTGACAATCTGCACCGGGTGGTGATGTTCCGCGACGGCGCGGACAAGGCGACGCAGGTGATTCCGTTTGGATCGCAGGGACCCATGGCCGATCCGGAAAAGCTCTGGGCCTATATGGACGCCTATGAAAAGAAAACTGGCGGTCAGATATTGGCGATCCCGCACAACAGCAACGTGTCCAACGGGCTGATGTTCGCGATGGAGCGGTTTGACGGCAGCCCGATTGACGCCGCCTATGCCAAGGTTAGAGCAAAGCGCGAACCGGTGGTCGAAATTACCCAGATCAAGGGCGACAGCGAAACCCACCCGTTCCTGTCCACCAACGACGAATTTGCTGACTTTGGCGATGCCGGTTGGGACAAGTGTAATTTAAGCTGTACCCGCGACATGGCGCCATCGACCTATGCCGGCAGCTATGTCCGTGAGGCGTTGAAGCGCGGGCTGAAGCTGGAGCAGGCGACAGGCACCAATCCCTATAAATTCGGGGTTATCGGCGCGACCGACAGCCATACCTCGCTGGCCACCGGCGACGAGAATAACTTCTACGGCAAGCACTCGGGCGTAGAGCCAAACAGCAAGACCCGGTCGAGCGAGGCACAGAATCTGGGCACGCGGCAGGGGCGGTTCGGCTGGCATTATCTGGCCAGCGGCTATGCCGGGGTCTGGGCGACCAGCAACACCCGCGAGGCGATTTTCGACGCGATGATGCGGCGCGAGGTTTATGCGACCACTGGTCCCCGTATCACGGTGCGGTTTTTCGGCGGCTTTGGCTTTAGCAAAGACGATGCAGGCGACGGCCTAGTCAAAACCGGCTATGCCAAGGGCGTACCGATGGGCGGCGACCTATCGGGCGGTGACGGCAAAGCGCCGACCTTCCTGATCTCCGCTTTGATGGACCCGGAAAGTGCCAATCTCGACCGGGTACAGGTGGTCAAGGGCTGGATCGACGCGGGCGGTAACACGCAGGAAAAGGTCTATAATGTCGTTTGGAGCAGCCCCGACACCCGCAAGATCGGTGCCGATGGCATGGTTCCGGCGGTCGGCAATACCGTTGATCTGACCAAGGCCAGCTGGGAGAACAGCATTGGCGCTCCCGAACTCAAGACGTTCTGGCAGGACCCGGATTTCGATGCGAAGCAAAACGCGTTTTACTATGTCCGGGTGCTGGAAATCCCGACCCCGACCTGGCCGGTCTATGATGCGCTGCGCTTCAAGATTAAACTGGGCGAGGACGTGATAAAAATCCAGCAGGAACGCGCCTATACTGCACCGATCTGGTATTCGGCCAAAGCGACTGCATGAGCGAAACTTCGGCTTGGCGGTCCCGCTTATCGGCGGTTATCCGCGAACCATTGGTCCATTTCCTGATTGCGGGAGCGGGGATATTTGCGCTGTTCTCCTGGACCGGCGCGAGCCGCGATCCGGCGGACTATGCGATTGCCGTAACCGAGCAGGATATTCAGCGATTGCAGGTGCAGTGGATGCAGAATTTCCGCCGCGCACCGACGCGGGCCGAACTTGACGGCTTGATCGACGATATGGTGCGGGAGGAGCTCTATTACCGCGAGGCGCTGCGGCTTGGTATGGACCGCGATGATGCGGTGATCAAACGTCGGCTGTCGACCAAATGGCGGTTCCTGAATCTCGATGACAGCAGTGACGACGCGCCGGACGATGCGACCTTGCAGCGGTTTATGGACGACAATGCCGGTAAATATGCCCTGCCCCCGCGTCTGGATTTTGGCCAAATCTATCTGGGCGAGGCCAGCCGGGTGGATGCCGGGGCGGCGGCGCGGC
>JBGSLY010000489.1:0-9275 GCA_041740435.1 Parasphingorhabdus sp. | reverse complement strand
CAGTTGCTGTCAATGCCGCAAGCATGAAAAAACCGGACCGGGACGTTAATCCCGATCCGGTTTTTATCTAACTTTCGCAGGCTCTTAGCCGCGCGATACCAGATTGACGGCGGAATATTTGCCCCGACGATCCACTTCAAGCTCGAATTCCAGCTTGTCGCCCTCATTAAGGCCCGACATGCCAGCGCGCTCTACGGCGGAGATATGGACAAATGCATCGGGCTGACCATCATCGCGCTCAATAAAGCCAAAGCCCTTGGAACCGTTGAAGAATTTTACGGTGCCGGTGGCTTTTTCTCCCGTTGCTTCGCGCATCGGTTTGCGATCCCGATCACCGAAATCCCGGCCTCCATCGCGTCCACCATCTCTGGGTCCATCGCGGAAACGATCGCGCGGTGGTCCATCACGATGGCTGTCGCGTGGCGGCGCGCTATTGCCGGCGGCAACCGGCAACAGTTCACCATCGACTTCAAGGTCGGTAGCAGAGACTTTGCCGCCCCGATCAACCAGCGAATATTTTAGGCCCTGTCCTTCGGCAAGGCCAGACAGGCCTGCGCGCTCGACCGCGGAAATATGCACGAACACATCGTCCCCGCCGCCATCTTGAACGATGAAACCGAAGCCCTTCTGGCCGTTGAAAAATTTTACCTTACCGGTGCCTTCGCCGACCACTTGTGGGGGCATTCCGCCGCCACCGCCGCTGCCGCCACGAAATCCGCCGGACCGGGGCGTCCCGCGATCATCGTCACGGATAAACCGCTCCACCGGTGGTGCCATTTCTGAAGGGAAACTGTCGAAGCTGTCGTCGCCAAAGCCGTCTCGTTTGTCCCGGCGCTTGCCGCGCCGACCTTTATCAAAACCCATTATTCCAAATTCACTTTCACTTCGCCCAATATCGCTTTGCTGCAAGTCTGACGGACGAAGCCGAAACATTGCCTAGCACGAATCCCACTCCGCACCGCGGAATCATACCGCAAATCCTGCTCCAAGCCAAGAATATTCACTATAGCTTTGGGGTGCGCCATTTTTGCGGCTCTAAATGTCTCTATGTTCGATCAACCCATAGCAAATTTAGGTGTTGGCGCTAAACTGACGCTGCCCGCTTGACAGCGGTTCCGACTCGCTCTAAGCGACCTACCATCCAGACATGAGGGAACCAGTGGTGCATCTTGCGCTGACTGGCTTTTGCGCGTTTGGTTATTGGCACTTGGCCCTTATCCGGGCCGTATTTTTAGCGATGAGATAGAGGCTTTGCGCCTCTGTGGAGCAGGAGACACATTCAGTGGCACGTATTGCCGGGGTAAACATCCCAACCAACAAGCGCGTTGTTATCGCGCTGACCTATATTCACGGAATTGGCCGGACAAAGGCGGTGGAAATCGTCGAGAAGCTGGGCATTGAAAAGCATCGCCGGGTACAGGACCTGACCGATCAGGAAGTGCTGCACATCCGCGAAACCATTGATGCCGAGCATACGGTGGAAGGCGACCTTCGCCGTCAGACCGCGATGAACATCAAGCGGTTGCTCGATCTCGCCTGCTATCGCGGCCTGCGCCATCGGCGGGGATTGCCGGTTCGTGGCCAGCGCACGCACACCAATGCGCGCACCCGCAAGGGCAAGGCCAAGCCGATCGCTGGTAAGAAGAAGTAATAGGCTGGTCCCGGGCTGCTGGTCGGCCCGACCTGACCCCATTGGGTCACTTCATGATTTAGGTAGGAATTTCGCAAAATGGCACGGGAACCTCAACGCATCAAGCGGCGGGAACGCAAAAATATTTCGGCGGGCGTAGCACACGTTAACGCCAGCTTTAACAACACGATGGTCACCATCACCGATGCACAGGGCAATGCAATCAGCTGGTCTTCTGCAGGTCTGATGGGTTTCAAGGGCTCGCGCAAATCGACCCCTTACGCGGCGCAGGTTGCCGCTGAAGACGCTGGCAAAAAGGCCGCTGAACACGGTGTTCGTACGTTGGAAGTCGAAGTCAAAGGCCCCGGTTCGGGCCGCGAATCGGCGCTGCGCGCATTGCAGGCGGTGGGCTTTACCATCACCTCGATTCGCGATGTGACACCGATTCCGCACAACGGCGTCCGTCCTTCCAAACGTCGGCGCGTCTGACCTTTTGAAAAATGCTTTGGGCCGCGACATTCCGGCCTGGTTACCTTTCTTTCGAAATTGGCAAGAGACGTCCAGCCCAATTTTCGACAACTCATTAGGGGAAGTCCATGACAGTCAATATGAAGAACTGGCAAGAGCTGAAAAAGCCCAACGTTCTAGACATTAAGTCGGGTGGGGATCCCAAGCGCAAGGCTACCTTTGTCGCTGAGCCACTGGAACGCGGCTTTGGCCTGACGCTGGGCAATGCCCTGCGCCGGGTGCTGCTCTCGTCGCTGCAAGGTGCGGCGATTACTTCGATCAAAATCGAAAACGCGTTGCACGAATTTTCCTCGCTGCCCGGCGTGCGCGAAGATGTCACCGACATCGTGCTCAACGTCAAGCAGATCGCGCTGAAGATGGAGGGCGATGAAGCCAAGCGGCTGCAGCTGGCAGCAACCGGCCCCGCCACCGTCAAGGCCGGCGATATTGCCGTATCGGGCGATATCGAGGTGATGAACCCGGATCTGGTGATCTGTCACTTGGACGAAGGCGCTTCGCTCAACATGGAACTGACCGCCAATGCGGGCAAGGGCTATGTTCCCGCCGTCGCCAATCGCCCTGCTGATGCGCCGATTGGCCTGATTCCGGTCGATTCGCTTTATTCGCCAATCCGTCAAGTCAGCTATAAGGTCGACAATGCCCGCGTGGGTCAGGAACTCGACTTTGACCGTCTGTCGCTGACCATCGAAACCGATGGCACGGTGACTCCGGAAGATGCGATTGCTTTTGCTGCGCGGATTTTGCAGGACCAGTTGCAGCTGTTCGTCCATTTCGAAGCGGCGCTGGATTCGGTGTCTTCGACCATTGGCCATTCGGCAAGTTCGGCCAGCAAGGCGGAAAGCGATGCCAACCAGCTCAATCGTTATCTCCTCAAAAAGGTCGACGAGCTGGAACTGTCGGTCCGCAGCGCCAATTGCCTGAAGAACGACAATATCATCTATATCGGCGATCTGGTCCAAAAGACCGAAGCCGAAATGCTGCGCACCCCCAATTTCGGGCGCAAGTCGCTCAACGAAATCAAGGAAGTGCTTTCGTCGATGGGTCTGCGTCTGGGTATGGATATCCCTGCCTGGCCGCCCGAGAATATCGAGGAACTGGCGAAAAAGCTGGAGCAGGAACTGCTCGGCTAAATGCCATAATTTGGGTTGTTGGCGGTGACCCTTTTACACCGCCTGCTACGGGGTACCTGATACGGCCCCCTAACGAACGAAAGTATGAACGATGAAACATGGTATCAAAGGCCGCAAGCTACAGCGTAAATCCGGCCATCGCACGGCCTTGCTGCGCAATATGTCGGCGGCGCTGATCAAGCATGAGCAGATCCTGACCGGCACGGCCAAGGCCAAGGAATTGCGCCCCTATGTCGAAAAGCTGATCACGCTGGCCAAAAAGGGCGGCCTGTCCAATCGCCGTCTGGCGCACAGCCGCCTGCTCGATGCCGCACAGGAAAAGAAGCTGTTTGAAGTGCTCGCCGATCGCTATTCCGACCGTGCTGGCGGTTATACCCGGATCATCAAGGCCGGTTTCCGTGCCTCTGACGCCGCGCCGATGTCGATCATCGAGCTCGTTGACCGCGACGAAGCGGCCAAGGGTCAAGACAGCGGCCCGGACCAGAATGCGGGCGAATTCGAAGACGCCTGATAGGGTGCAAACGACGCACCCGAATTTCTGATTCTGACAGCAAAACAAATTAATTCAAGTCTTGTTCGCACATCGTTCGTGCGTCACATATCTATGTGCGAGTTCCCGTGGTTTGCAAAGGAGATCACAAGGTGCATTCGTCCATTCTCAACTTATCGAAAGGAGGTGATCCGATGTCTCATGGTTCAGCACAGGGGTCGGGTATTTCCGTTCGGAGGACATCGGGGCGCTAAACCGCCCGTCTTCCGGCAGCGGCACTTCCGACCGCTGACCATGTTAAGGGGTTGTCGATCAATGGGTCGACAACCCTTTTTCTATTGGCTCAAATCATTCAGAGAGGAGTGAACCTCAGATCACTCGATGGGCGACAGGTCTATTGTTCGTTCTGACTCAGCTCGGGCTAATCCGATGGTGGGGCGGCCAAGTCGCCCTCTGCCGGTGTGGAGCCACCCGCTGCTGCCTCGTCAATCATGCGTTGCTGGGCTTCGGCCTCGGCCGCTGCACGCTGTTCGCGCTGGGCTTCGATTTCCAGCACGCGGGCTTCGACCGCTTCGGATTCGGCGTCGATCCGGTCTAGCCGCTTTTGCCGCTCGTCCTCGATCAGCTTGGCCCAATTAACGCCGTCGCCCTGCGCCTTTTCGGCATAGGCCTGGTTGATCAGATTCTGGGTACAACCGGTAAAGCCGCCCGCGCCAACCGGTGAACAGCTCATCGTGCCCGATTTACCGACATATTCGTAAGCGCGCACCCGCTCGGTCCAGGCTTGGTTGACAGCGGCATCGGGATCACCGCGCAGGCTTTCGGGAATGCGATACCGCTCACCTTCATCCTTGCGCGCGCAAACAACGATTTCACCATCGCTGCTGGAGGGACAGGGATCATCGCCATAAACGACCAACTGGTTGACCCGCTCGCTCGCGTCCTGCGCTTGTGCAGGAAGGGCAAAAAGCGTCAGTGCGGCGGAAAGCGCGATCAGGAAAAGTTTTCTCATAGTCATTGATTTACCTTTTCCTCCTGAACCCGCGCTGAAGCATGCCAGATTCAAATCCGCGTTCAAATCCGTTTAGACAAGCCAATCGCAATCCGGCAACCTAACCGGATAACACCGCTGAGCAGCGGATAGCCCGGTGTTTGTTCTGCTCCCGAGGCAATGGCGGTATCCTTATGCTCCAATTCGTCATCACGGAATTTGGCAATCATAGCACGCAATTCCGGTTCATCGCCGCCTTCCAGCTCATCAAGCTGTTCGCGGTAATGCCGGTCGATTTCTGTTTCCACCGCTGCCGTGCAAGCCATCGCGGCACGCGGACCCAGAAGAGCGGTCCCGGCCCCCAAGGCATAGCCAGCGACCTGCCACAACGGCTGCAAGGCGGTCGGGCGAACGCCGCGCTGAGCGATCATCTTGTCAAAGGCCGAGAGATGCTCCGCTTCCTGCTCCGCCATATGCTTAATCAGGCCGCTGTCGGGGGCATTATCGCCCATCACCGCCAGCTGTCCGGCGTAAATTCGCGCCGCGCCATATTCGCCCGCTTGATTGACCCGGATCATCGAGGCGATATCCGGTTTGCTGGTTCCTATGCTCATACGTCCTAATTAGGCGCGCGCAGCAGGGCGCGCAAGAGCCACAGGCCCGCAATCCCGGAAATCAGGAAATTAAACCCGGCGAGCGATATGCCCAGCAAGGTCCATGGCGCGACATCGCACCGCACCAAAGGCGCATTCATAATCGCCTCCATCGGATCGCCACCAGTCGCCGCCGTGGTGGCACAGGTCGTGATCCCCTCCCACCAGCCATATTCCACGCCCGCATGGAAACCGCCGATAGCGCCGCTGACCAGCACAGCCAGTGCGGCCATAATGGCGAAAGTCCGGCCAACACCCTGCCCCCTTAGCATGAGCGCCAGCGCCGCGAAACCAATGGCCGCCATATGCGGCCATCGCTGCCACATACACATTTCGCAGGGGTATAGGCCAAAGCCATATTGACTGATCAGCGCGCCGCCGAGCAGCGCAACCGGGACTGCGAGGCAAAGCCAGTATATCTGAGTCTGGCGCACCCTAATTGTTGCGCGCCTTGGCCGCCTTGTTCATCGCCAAAGCGATTCCATTTGGGCCAAGCCGACCCAAGGTCTTCAGCGCATAATCCATCTGGAAATCGGCGACACCCTTGGCTTTGAGTTCTTCGGCGGTGGCGCTGAAGCGCGGATCGGGCTTGTCATCCTTTTCCAGCTGGCCATCTTCCAGCTTCACCTCGTTGACCAGATGGCGTCGCAGGTCGGATTCGCGGAATTTGGGACGGGAGGCGTAATCGGGATCACTAAGCTGCGGCACCTCGACGTCAGGGGAAATGCCGCCTTCCTGCACCGAACGGCCCGACGGGGTGTAGTAACGTGCGGTGGTGATGCGCAAACCCGTGCCATCGGGAAGTTCCAGCACATTCTGCACCGATCCCTTGCCAAAGCTGCGTTCCCCCATCACCAGCGCGCGGTGATGGTCCTGCAAGGCCCCAGCCACAATTTCGCTGGCCGAAGCAGTGCCCGAATCGATCAATACGACGATGGGTAGGCCACCGGTTGCATCGCCGTTGCGGGCGAAATAACGCTCGATATCGTTCTTGCGCCGTCCGCGCTGTGACACGATTTCGCCGGTGTTGAGGAACACGTCCGACACCGCAACCGCCTCATTCAGCAGACCGCCGGGGTTCGAGCGCATGTCAAGCACATAACCCAAAGGCGCCTTGCCCAATTGCCGGTTGATGTCGGCAATAGCTTTCAGAACATTGGCCCCGGTGTCGTCAGAAAAGCTGATAATCGAAATCACGCCGATATTGTCTTTGACTTCCCAGCGGACGGGTTTGAGGTCGATAATCGCGCGGGTCAGGTCGACATCAAACGGTTTGTCGCGGCCCGGACGGACGATGGTAATCTTGATCTTGGTCCCCGGCGCACCGCGCATTTGCTCCACCGCTTCGTCGAGCGTGCCGCCGAAAATCAGCTCTCCGTCAATATGAGTAATGAAGTCACCGGCCTTGATTCCCGCCAGATCGGCAGGCGTATCCTTGGTCGGCGCGATCACCTTGACCGACCCATCCTCCATCGTCACCGACAAGCCAAGCCCGCCATAGCTGCCGTCGGTTTGGGTACGAAGATTGTTAAACTCGCGCTTGTCCATAAAGCTGCTGTGCGGATCAAGACTGGAAAGCATCCCTTCAATCGCGCCCTTCATCAAGTCGCTGTCACTGGTCGGCTCGACATATTCGGCGCGGACCAATTCATAGATGCGCAGGAATTTTTCCATCTCCGGCATGACTTTTTCCAGCTCGGCATAGGTGTTGGCGTCCACCTGCGACAGCGCAGCGGTCGTCGCGGGCACCAGAGCAAGGCTGGCTACCAGAGCGGTTGCAGGAAAAAATTTCTTGATCATCACATCATCCAATTCAAGACTGGGCCGTGTCAGCCGCGTTTTTTCAACATAATCCTTGGTCAGCATAATGCCAAGCGCGTTTACCAAAGATGACTGCGACGCGAGAATCCTTTACCAAAACCCACAACGCGCCATCCTTGCAATCCTCGGCAAGGCGGGTAAACCCGTTGCAAATGTTCCATATTAAGTGGGGAGAGAACGGATGCGGAAAACGGCAGCTTTGATGATGGCAGCAGCCTGGGTACTGGCACCGGCGGCTGGTTTTGCGCAAAGCGCGGATCTTGACCGGATTGCTGACACCTATTGGGCTTATCAGCTGGAGCAATATCCGGAATTTGCCTCCTCGCTGGGCATTGCCGATCCCGAAGGGCGAGTGACTGACCCCAGCCTGGCGGCCGAAGACGCGCGGGTGGCGAAAGCGAAGGACTGGCTAAAAGCGCTGGATGGCCTAAACCAAAGCGATTTTGACGAAGATGACCGGACCAATTTCGGCATCCTGCGCCGCTCTCTCGCCGAGCAGGTGGAGGCCAGCAGTTTCCCGCAGCGGGCGATGAATTTCACCAACCGCGATGGCTGGCACCAGAATATGGCCGGTATGGGCGACAGCATGGCGTTTCGCTCGATTGCCGACTACCAAACTTATGCCAACCGGCTGAAACGCTATGCCATGGTCAATGACCAGAATATCGCGGTCGCCAATATGGCGATCAAGGGCGGATTGATGCAGCCATGCGATGCGATGCAGGGTTATGACGGGACGATCGCCGGGTTGATCGCCGATGACCCGAAAAAATCCCGCTTTTTCGAACCCTTTACCAAGGAACCCGCGGCGGGCATTGACCGGCAAGCGTTTGAGGCGCTGGCGGGGTCGGTATTGGTGACGATAACCGACCTCATTAATCCGGCGCTGCGCAAGCATCTGGACTGGTACACCGGACAATATGCGCCCAAATGCGCGAAAAAGCCGGGCATTTCGGCGCAGCCGGGCGGCGCGAAATATTATGATTTCCGCATCCGGCAAATGACCACCACGGCGAAAACCGCCGAAGAGATCCACGCCATTGGTCTGTCCGAAGTGGCGCGTATCCGGGCAGAGATGGCGGAGGTCGCGAAAAGCGCAGGCTTTGCGAGCCGCGAGGCGTTCATCGCCGAATTGCGCACCAACCCCAAATATTACGCCAAAACCCCGGAGGAGCTGATGGAAAAGGTTGCCCGGGTGACCAAGACCATCGATGGCAAAATGCCAACGATCATCGGCAAATTAGCCCGCCTGCCTTATGGTCTGAAGGAGATTCCGGCGGAAACAGCCGAAGGCCAAACCACCGCCTATTACGGCCCCGGCGCGCCGGAAATCGGCCTGTCGGGCACCTATTATGTCAACACCTCAAAGCTCGATCAGCGCCCCTTATGGGAAATCCCGGCGCTCAGTGTGCATGAGGCGGTTCCCGGCCATCATCAGCAGATCAGCCTGCAGCAGGAACTCGATATGCCGCCATTCCGCAAATATGGCGCGTTTTTTACCGCCTTTGTCGAAGGATGGGGCCTGTATTCGGAGCGGCTGGGGATTGAAATGGGCCTGTACGACACGCCCGAAACCAATATGGGCCGCCTGTCCTACGAAATGTGGCGCGCCTGCCGGTTGGTGGTCGATACCGGCATCCATTCCAAAGGCTGGTCAAAGCAGCAGGCGATTGATTACATGACCGACAATACCGCGCTGTCGGCGGCAAATATTGAGGCCGAGGTCAACCGCTATATCGCCTGGCCGGGACAGGCGCTGGCCTATAAAATGGGCGAGCTTAAAATCCGCGAATTGCGGAGCCGTGCCACGGACAAGCTGGGCGGAAAATTCGATCTTCGCGAATTCCACGACGTGATTCTGGGCCAAGGCGCGGTGCCGCTCGACATGCTGGAGGCACAGGTGGATCGCTGGATCGCGGCTAAGCTAGCAGGGTAAACACCCTCCCGTGCTCCTGCCAAAACGCGGGAGCACGGGGAAGGTATTTCCAGAAAACTTATGCCTCAACCTTGCGCGCCTGGCGGCGTTTGAAGG
>JBGSLY010000488.1:0-5675 GCA_041740435.1 Parasphingorhabdus sp. | reverse complement strand
AGCCAGCGCCGCTTCGGCAAATATTGCTCACCCACGACAGGGCGCGGTATGAAGACGAATATTTCTGGCTTAATGCGAATCCCGAGCTGCTTCTCGGACCTGCCAGCTGGCGATGGGTTGAGCGGGCCTATGCCTCGTCTTTCCGGATTCGGGAGCGTGCGGCTTTGGCAGTCGTCACAACGCCGGTCCAGATATTGGCAACCTCAGCCGATCAACTGGTCGATTCGGAGCAAGCTCCGATTGTCGCCGAGATTTTGCCCGACTGTGAGCTGACCTTGTTCGGTTCGGAATGCGCGCATGAAATTTTGCGCGAAGCCGATCCGGTGCGAGATCGTGCCCTAGCTGCCATCAATAGCTTTCTTGAGCGCAAGGTTTTGGGTCAGTGAGCCAGTTTGACATTATTGTTGTCGGGGCCGGGATCGCAGGGGCCAGTCTCGCCTATGAACTCAGCGCCGCATACCGCGTTGCGGTGCTCGAGATGGAGGACGCGCCCGGATACCATGCCACGGGCCGTTCTGCGGCCTTTTGGACCGAAAGTTACGGCGGCCCGGCAATTGCGCCGCTGACCATCGCATCGGGGCCGTTCCTGCGCAGCCCACCAGCCGAATTTTCTACCTCCGGCTTTCTGTACCAGCGCGGTGCGCTCAATATCGGAAGAGAGAGCCAGCGGGCTTTGGCGGAGAAGTTTATCGTTGACTATGCCGCGAGCGGTATCCGAATGGAGGTGCTGGACAGGGATGAAATCGTCCGCCGCATTCCCGGAATTTCTTCGGACATCACCCACGGCATTTTTGAACCCGACTGCTGCGATATCGATGTCGGCCTTTTGCATCAGGCCTATCTAAGCGGCGCGCGGCGGCGCGGGGCGGAGATATTGTGCCGGGCGCTATTGCGCGAATTGCATCGCAGCAGCATCGGTTGGCGGGCAATTGCGGGGGAACATCTGCTCGACGCGCCCATCATCGTCAATGCAGCCGGGGCTTGGGCCGACCCGGTTGCGGCACTTGCGGGATTGCCGCCCATCGGCATCACCCCCTATCGCCGCACGATCGTTCAGCTGCGCACGGCAACTCCCGCTCCTGCACATCTACCTTTGGTCGTCGCGCTGGATGGCAGCCTCTATTTCAAGCCCGAAAATGGCCGCTATTGGATCAGCCCGCACGATGAAATACCCGACAGTGCCCGTGATGTGGCGCCAGAGGAATGGGATATTGCCCTCACCATGGATCGTTTCACGCAGATAATGGCGACAGAAGGCGGGGTGGTCGAACACAAATGGGCCGGCCTGCGCAGCTTTGCCCCCGACCGTTTGCCCGTTATAGGTTTCGATTCCCAAGCTGACGGTTTTTTCTGGTTCGCAGGCCAAGGCGGCTTCGGCATCCAAACGGCCCCTGCGGCGGCCAAGCTGGCGGCATCATGCTTTGAGCGAATATTGCCAGATGCGATGATCGCGCCGCTCGATCCACAGACTTTCGGTCCGGGTCGTTTTGCCGGCACTTGCCGGGTGTTTCCGAGATAAGCCGATACGCTGCACATTGGCTTGGTGAAGGCCGATGATACCGGGCGGAATTTCATTTGTAATTTCCGGTTCTTTGGCCTAATTTTCGTCAAATCAAACGCGGCGGGTCGTATCAATGCGGAGGAGCACCAAAGGTCCAACATAAGGCCGTAGCGGTGCGTGGAGAGGTACGAACATGAGCATTCCGTTTACCAACAATCAACCGACATTGGCTTTGACGACCTTGGTCGCCTTGCAGGGCGTTTTTCCACAGCGTCAGTTGAATAGCATTGAACTAAATTATCGCGGGAATGATGGCGGGTTGTCACGGGTTGGACTGGAGACGGTTGATAGCCTCGAAGATGCGCCACAAGGTGCCAGCTCTCTTGTTGGTCAGGTTCTATGGTTTGCCGGGAATTTTGCCATTCGAGGGACGGCGATTGCATCGGGGCAGTTACAGCCCATCGCGGATAATACCGGACTTTTTTCGGTAGTTAGTACCTATTATGGCGGCGATGGTCAGAGTACATTTGCCTTACCCGATTTTGGCGGCAATCTGGCTGTCGGCACCGGTCAGGGACCCGGCTTATCCCAATATGACATTGGGGACGAAACCGGGGCGCCATCGGTTTTTCTAATCCAGCAGAATCTGCCATTTACCTCCGGCGGATCAAGCCAACCCATTGACAATGTCCAGCCCAGCCTGCCGCTCAACTATATCATTACGGTCGAAGGGCTTTTTCCGTCTCCATCGAATGAGCCAGTCCCAATAGATGGCATCGCCCCGCAAACCGGGTCTAGCGACTTTATCGGCATGGTTTCTCTGTTCGCCGGTAATTATCCGCCAGTGGGCTCGCTGATTTGCGATGGCCGGTTGTTGTCGATATCGGAATATGAGACCCTGTTTAATGTCATCGGCACCACATATGGCGGCGATGGACAAGAAACCTTTGCTCTGCCGGACTTGCGCGGACGGACCATCATCGGCGCTGGCCAAGGACCTGGCCTCAACAATTATGAATTGGGTCAGTATGTTGGCGAAGAGCAGACACATCTCTCCAACGCCAATATGCCGACCGCCATGGGCGGCAGCGGAGCGGCGCTGACCAATCAGGGACCGGCGCTTGCACTCAATTTTCTGGTAGCCATCGAAGGGATTTTTCCGAGCCGCAACAGCACGCCCGGGGTAATTGACGGCTCCGAACTTGCTGAATTTGATGGCTTACCGATTTTGGGTGAAGTTGTTGCCTTTGCCGGCAATTATGTGCCACGCGGTTTTGCTTCGGCGTCGGGGCAACAGTTGGCCATCAATCAAAATCAGGCACTTTTTTCTATTCTGGGCACAAGTTTTGGCGGCAATGGCCAAACCACATTTGCCCTGCCCGATTTGCGCGGCCGGTCGGTTGTCGGGACCGACTCCAACAATTTTCTGGGCGAGAATAATGGGCAGAGCAGCAATTTTCTGACCCTCGACAATATCCCGCCGCTGGCGATCACCGGAACCGACAATGTCGATATCCTGTTCGGCGGCAATGATCCTGATCAACTGACTGGATTGCTGGGTGGGGACAGCCTGAACGGCCATGGCGGCAATGATACGCTGATCGGCAATGGCGGCGACGATGTGCTGACCGGCGGTGCGGGCGAAGATGTGCTCAATGGCGGGCCTGGCGCAGACCTGATGAGCGGCGGCAGTGGCAACGACCTTTATATCGAGGTGGATTCGACGGATACCATCAGTGAAAATGGTAATGCTGGAACGGACCGCGTCACGACGGGCAGCTTCTACATATTGCCCGATAATGTCGAAGAATTAGAGCAATTGGGCAGCGCCGCGATAAGTGGAAGAGGCAATGCGCTTGACAATGTTTTGATTGGCAATGGCGGCGGCAACAATTTGCGGGGATTAAGCGGCAACGATCTGATGCAAGGCCTTAACGGCAACGACCAGTTGAACGGCGATAGCGGCAATGACCGGATTTACGGTGGCAGCGGGCGCGATACCATTGCCGGCGGAAAGGGCAAGGACTTGGCCTATGGCGGCGCTGGCGCCGACCGGTTTGTATATGCTGCAGGCGATATTTCGTCCGGATTGTCCTTGGCAGGCGCCGAACGCATTCTGGATTTTCGTTCGAGCGATGGCGACAAGATCGATCTTTCGGCCATTGATGCCAACCTCAATGGCGGCGGCAACGAATCCTTTCAGTTTATCGCAAGCGCAGCGTTTACAAATGTTGCAGGTCAATTGCGATTCGAAACCGACGGTATAAACGCTCTTGTGCTGGCTGACGTGAACGGCGATGGCGTCGCCGATTTCGCGCTTCGGCTAAACGGTGTCAGTTCGCTAGCCGCGACCGATTTCGTTCTTTAGAGCGATTTCCGCTGAAATGGTACATTTCACGACTCCAAAATCTCAGAAAACAAGGACACTAGCGCGGTAATCTGATTCAATCAGAGCAAATAGCTCGCCGGAAAATTCCCGTCTCCGTTGATCTTGGCCATGAAATCTATCATGGCAAACATGTCCATCGATCGCGCCTCCCCCGGTAATTCTGCCGCTTGCCCGTTGGGTTGCAGATCGCGGACCCCGATGAAGCTGTTGGACGTCAGCGCGATCAGGCCGTTGAGCTTGATCACCAGATCAGCGACTCCGTCGCCGTTAACATCGCCCTCCACAAAGGTGCTGCTGCCAACCTGTTGAAAACGCAGCTCGCCCGCGGTCCCGCTGAAAGCGTTGCTGGCGATCCATTCGAAGTCGTCGTCAGTCCCGGTATTGGTGTTTGCGTCGATCAGGTTCATCTGGATCTTCTCCCCCGCCGCGCGGTCGAAATCGGTGATGACATCGGCGGTTGCGCGGGTGGTGTTAAAGTCGGTGAGAAAGCGGAACTCGAACGTGTCCCTATCCGCGCCGCCAGTCATGATATCCTTACCCGCCCCGCCGTTGATCCGGTCTATCCCGGAACCGCCCAAAATCGTATCGAACCCCGATCCGCCGCGCAGCGTGTCGGCTCCGTTCAGCCCGCTGATCGTATCTCCGCCGCCGGTGCCGACGATGGTGTTGTCCAGAGTGTTGCCCGTCGCACTGCGCGCACTCGCCAGAATGACCAGCCGTTCGACATTGGCGGGCAGAATATAGTCGAGGCCTGTGCGGATCAGGTCGCTGCCCTGGTTTCTCGCTTCAGACACGATATCGGCGCTGTCCTGCACCTGATAATTATCGTCGCCAAAGCCGCCGCGCAACACATCGACATCCCCGGTGCCGCCGCCGATAAGGGCATCATTGCCATTGCCGCCGAAAAGCAAATCATCGCCCGCGCCGCCCTCCAACCGGTCGTCATCATCGCCGCCGTTCAGAATATCGGCACCGTCACCGCCCCTCAGCAAGTCCAAACCAATACCGCCATTCAGCGTGTCATCGCCATCTTCACCGCGCAGCAGGTCATTGCCGCCGTTGCCGGTCAGAACGTCATCGCCGTCACGACCCGACAGTGTATCATCAAACGCACCGCCGGAAATCGACTGGCTAGCAGAGGAGCCGATCCTCGTGACCGCCGTGTCAGGGGCGATGCCGAACACCACATAGCTCTCACCGGCGTTGCTGTCGCCGCCGGGATCGGCAAACCGGGCCCCGATGATGATGTCATCAAAGCCATCGCCATTGACATCGCCCGCGCTGGCCACCGAAAAGCCACTGAGGTCATTTGCATCGATCCCGTCGAGGCGAAAGCCATTGCTGCCATTCAGGGTGTCGAGATCAAGGCTGGATGCAAAGCCTGATGCTTTGCCGAACACCACATAGCTCTCCCCGGCAAAGCTGTCACCGCCGGGAGCGCCGTCCGAGGCCCCGATGATGATATCATCAAAGCCATCGCCGTTGACATCGCCCGCACCCGCCACCGAAAAGCCGCTACGGTCAAATGCATCGGCGCCGTCGATGCGAAAGCCGTTGCTGCCATTCAGGCTGGCGAGATCAAGACTCGCCGCAAAGCCCGATGCTTTGCCAAACACCACATAGCTCTCCCCGACAGAGAGAGCACCGCCCAGATCGGCGTTTGGAGCACCGACAATGATATCATCAAAGCCATCGCCGTTTACATCGCCCGCGCTGGCCACAGAACGACCACTGTAGTCAAACATATCGATCCCGTCGAGGCGAAAGCCATTGCTGCCATTCAGG
>JBGSLY010000487.1:0-5930 GCA_041740435.1 Parasphingorhabdus sp. | reverse complement strand
TCTGCCGCGACACCCATAAGCGCGACGGCGAAAATCAGGCCAACGATCATGATGCCCGGATGGTCCTTTGCTGCGCCCGCAACCGCGAGCACGTTGTCTAGGCTCATTGACACATCCGCAACCGCAACGGCCCAGGCCGCGCCGGCAAAGCTCTTGGCGGACTTGATGCCCGAATCCTCATCGCCAGCAATTTCGGGGGAGCCGGGCGAATCGCTGCCATGATCGGCACCCAAATCGCGGTACATTTTCCATGCCACCCAAAGCAGCAATATGCCGCCCGCAAAGACCAGCCCGACGATGCCCAGCAACCACGTGACCATCAGCGCAAAGATCACGCGCAAGACAAGCGCGGCCAGCACGCCGATCATGATCACCTTCTTGCGTTGGTCCGCAGGCAGCCCAGCGGCGAGCGCCCCGACGACAATGGCATTGTCACCGGCCAGCACGATGTCGATCAACAGCACCTGAAAGAAAGCCGACATGGCCGAAGCAGAGCCAAGGTTGGAAAAATCCTTGACGATTGCGTCCCAGATTTCGGCCGGTCCGCCAAGCGACGGCACCGCGGTCGCGCCCTGGCTGGCCAATGTGATCAGATCTAGCATCTTGTTCCTATCCGTTTGTGTCGCTGCCTAATTGGTGATGCGGCAACCACCGCCTGCTTCCCATTCTGCTTGAATGGGCGGTTCCCACATTTGTTCCATAAAATCAAACATCGAACGATCAACCTGCATCGCAAAAGTTTCGCCCTGTTCCGCATTGCGGGCCTGCACGCGTTGCCATCGAACATTGCGCTGCACATCGACAAAATGCACCGCGACGCTCAGCCCAGCCTCGGCGCAGAGCAGGCGAAATTTTTCGCGATGCGCGTAGGTTGTGAAACCCAGATCGAGCACTGCCGGAATGCCGCGCTCCACAGTTTGCTGCGCGATCGAAAAGATCATCGCTTCGCAGCGGTTGACCCGCTCCATCATCCAGTCGAAGCGGATCGGTTTGGGCTGATCAGGGCCGAACAGCGGCATCATCCATTCGTCGATCGAAAAGCGCAACGCACCCAGTTCATCGGCAAGCGTGCGGGCATAGGTCGTTTTGCCCGCCCCAGTGCAGCCGACGACAAGGATGACCTGCGGCATCGGGACAAGCATCCTATTGATTCATGGAATCGAAGAAATCGTCGTTGCTCTTGGAATCTTTCATCTTGTCGAGCAGGAATTCCATCGCATCGATCGTGCCCATCTGCATCAGGATGCGGCGCAATACCCACATTTTGGACAGCTTGGCGGGCTCGACCAGCAATTCTTCTTTGCGGGTGCCCGATTTGCCAACGTCGAGCGCAGGGAAGATGCGCTTGTCGGCGACCTTGCGGTCGAGCACGATTTCGCTGTTGCCGGTGCCCTTGAATTCCTCGAAAATCACTTCGTCCATCCGGCTGCCAGTGTCGATCAGCGCGGTGGCGATGATCGAGAGCGATCCGCCTTCCTCAATATTACGCGCCGCGCCGAAAAACCGCTTCGGGCGTTGCAGTGCGTTGGCATCCACACCGCCGGTCAGCACCTTGCCCGATGAGGGCACAACGGTGTTGTACGCGCGGCCGAGCCGGGTGATAGAATCGAGCAGGATGACGACATCGCGCTTGTGCTCGACCAGCCGTTTGGCCTTTTCAATCACCATTTCCGCGACCTGTACGTGGCGGGTGGCGGGCTCGTCGAAGGTCGAGCTGATCACCACGCCCTTGACCGAGCGCTGCATGTCGGTAACTTCCTCGGGCCGCTCGTCGATCAGCAGCACGATCAGGAACACCTCGGGATGGTTGTCGGTAATCGCCTTGGCGATATTTTGCAGCAGCACGGTTTTCCCGGTGCGTGGCGGCGCGACGATCAACGCGCGCTGGCCCTTGCCCTGCGGGCTGATGATGTCGATCACCCGCGCCGACTTGTCCTTGACCGTCGGGTCGAGCGTGTTGAGGTTCAGCTTTTCATCGGGATACAGCGGGGTCAGGTTGTCGAAATTGACCCGGTGTCGCACCGCATCGGGGTCGTCGAAATTGACTGCGGTCAGCTTGGTCAGGGCAAAATAGCGCTCGCCATCCTTGGGCGCGCGAATTTCGCCCTCGACCGTATCGCCGGTGCGCAGGCCATAACGACGCACCTGATTGGGCGAGATATAAATGTCATCGGGTCCAGCCAGATAATTGGCCTCAGGACTGCGCAAAAAGCCAAATCCGTCGGGCAGCACTTCGATGGTACCCAGCCCCATGATCTGCTCACCCTCTTCCGCCATTTCCTTCAGGATCGCGAACATCAGATCCTGCTTGCGCAGTGTAGAGGCGTTCTCAATCCCCAATTCCTCGGCCATCGACACGAGTTCAGCGGGCGGCTTGGTCTTCAATTCTTTTAAATGCATGGGTGATGTGTTCCAGTGATGGGAAATTCATGGTGCGCGAGGGGAAAATCTCGCCGCGATGGTTGAAAATTCAGGTGCGGCGTAACCATCATCTGGGGCCATGCACCAACAGCCCGGACGGGCCTTTGATTCAGGGTATAGGGAAGGGGGAGGGGAAAGTCAATTGGGTTGGTGGGATGGGCTAATGTCAACTTCAGGGCAAAGAAAACACGGTAGGGGTGCTGCCGACATGGTTGAACCTTTTGACGGCGGCAATGTGCTGCTCGCTGACCGCGCCTATGATAGCGATGCCCTGCGCGCCGCACGGGGCGCTTGGGCCAATATCCGTGCCATGCCAGGCCGCAAAGTCAAACCCGCGTTCAGTCACTATCCTTAAAAACATCGCAACTTGGTCGAGAGGTTGTTTAGCAAACTCAAACGCTTCGGTGCCATTGCAACCCGATACAATAAACGCGACGACGACTTCCTTGCTTCCGTCCAACTCGCTTCAATCCGTATCCGGATCAAACATTATCGGTCGGCGGCCTATCGGAAACAGCGGTAGGTGCCATCCTAGGCTCCGGGTCTGCGCACGGAGCACAGGCTTATAAATCACCATCAAACAGACTGTCTTGCACCGCCCTGCTCGCCGGCGGCGACAGTCCCAGGTGCCCCCAACCTCCATCATTGAGCATCCGTCCGCGTGCTGTGCGTGCAATCAGGCCGAGCTGGATGAGATAGGGCTCGATCACCTCTTCGATGGTGTCACGCGGCTCGCTGAGGCCCGCAGCTAGCGTTTCTACGCCAACCGGCCCGCCCTTGTAGATACCGGCGATCATATGCAGGTAACGCCGGTCCATGGCGTCGAGGCCTAGTGCATCGATTTCCAGCCGGGTCAGCGCCGCATCGGCAATCGCTGCAGTGACCATTGCGTCACCCGCGACATTGGCAAAATCGCGCACCCGGCGCAGCAGGCGTCCGGCAACCCGCGGAGTACCGCGCGAACGCTTGGCCACTTCGGCGGCGCCGTCGGGGGCGATGTCGAGACCCAGTAGCCCGGCGGCGCGGGTCACCACTTTTTCAAGCTCATCATGGGTATAGAAATTGAGCCGTACCGGAATGCCAAACCGGTCGCGCAAGGGGGTGGTCAGCAGCCCCTGGCGTGTCGTTGCACCAATCAGGGTAAAGGCGGGCAGATCGATCCGCACGCTGCGCGCCGAAGGGCCCTCGCCGATCATGATATCGAGCGCACGATCCTCCATCGCCGGATAAAGGATCTCCTCGACCACCGGGCTCAGCCGGTGTATCTCGTCGATGAACAGCACATCGCCTTCTTCCAAATTGGTCAGCAGCGCGGCGAGATCACCCGATTTGGCGATGACCGGCCCGGAGGTCGAGCGAAACCCGACCCCCATTTCCCGCGCCACAATCTGCGCCAGCGTGGTCTTGCCCAGCCCCGGTGGGCCAAAGAACAACACATGGTCCATTGGTTCCTGACGGGCTTTGGCAGCGGCGATAAACACGCGCAGATTGTCGCGCGCCGCGGCCTGACCCACAAATTCGGCCAAGGTTTTCGGGCGCAGCGCCGCATCAACGTCCTCGGGCTTGCGGGCGGCGGCGGTAAGGCGGTTGGTGTCGGCCATATCGCCGCTATATCCACGCTTGGTTCAAAATGCTATCGCCAGATGAAACGCCATCGGGAGGGCAATCACCATGGAATTCTCGCGCCGCGCACTGGTTGGAAACGCCGCCGGATTTGCAGCTCTTGTCCTTGCCGGACGCCTTGGCGCAAAACCGGCTAGTTCTTCGCTGCAATGGTTTGACCGCGCGATTGTCATCAATGGACTGGGCAGTTTTTCTGATCCCTATAGCGCGGAGAGCGATATTCGTGTGTCGGCCAAGCTTAAACAAGAACTGGCACAAACCGGCGTCACCGCGATCAATATCACCATCGGCTGGGTCGGCAATGATCCCACGGCCTTTGAACAATCCAACGAATCTATCGCCATGTTCGACAAGGTTATTGCGGATAATACCGATTATCTCCTCGCCGTGCGCACGCCCGCGGATATTCGGGAGGCCAAGTCCAGCAAGCGCCTGGGGCTGATTTACGGCACGCAGGATACCAGCATGGTCGGTAACCAGCTGGACCGGATAGCCGAATTTGCCGCCAAGGGCGTGCGTATCATGCAGCTTACCTATAATTTGCGCAATTTGTCGGGCGACGGCGCGCTTGAGCCGGGCAATGCCGGCCTCTCGAAACTGGGTCACAAAATGATAGAGGGCATCGAGGCGGCGAAGCTGTTGCTCGATCTCAGCCATGGCGGACAGCGGACTATAGCCGAAGCAATTGCGGCGGCGCAGCGTCCCTTGTCGATCAGCCATACCGGTTGCCGCGCGCTGAATGACCATCCGCGCAATGTCGATGATGCTTCGCTGAAAGCACTGGCCGACAAAGGCGGTGTGGCCGGGATATATTTCATGCCGTTCCTTAGCGCCGATAGCAAACCGACTGGCGGCGACCTGATCCGACACATCGAACACGCGGCCAATATCTGCGGAGAGGATCATATATCGCTCGGCACCGACGGCGATTTATTGCCGATGCCGATCAACGAAGCGACGTGGCAGCGGGCCAAGGAAATGCACGAAATGCGCGCCGCCGCCGGGATTAACGCACCGGGCGAAGGCCCCGATATTTTGACCATCGTGCACGATTACAACACGCTCGACCGTTTTCAGCGGCTGGCAGACGCGCTCGCGAGGCGCGGATGGAGCGCGACCCGGTTAGAAAAGCTGTTCGGCGGCAATCTGCTGCGCCTGTATGGCGATGTTTGGTGAGATGCAGTGATGGAAGAGTGAATACCGCGAGGAAAGTTTATTGCACCGGTCCCTTCAACGCCCGCGCAGCATCCATAGCGTGGTGCAATATGCGGACGATGAGCACTATGTCATCCTGCATCTCATAATAGATGCGATGCCTGTTATGCACCAAACAGCGATGCGCCTTGCCGTATTCCGGCGTTGCCTTTCCCGACATCGGATAATCAGCAAGCTGGTCGAACGCATCAGATAATCGCCGCGAATATCCATCGGCCACCTCGTCGCCAAACTGCTGATACCCCCATTCATCGATCGCGACCATGTCGGCGCGTGCGGCCGGTGTCAGGATCAGTTTAGCCATGTCGGGCACGCCGTTCGGCGATAATGTCCTCAATCACGTCTCTTGGGTCTTTGTCGATAACGCCCGACGCCATGCCTTCGGCCAGCATAGCCTTTACCCATTCCACGTCATCGGGTTCGGACTCCTGATCGCGGCGGATCAGGTCGCGCATATAGTCGCTGGCGCTGGAGTAGCGGCCTTCGGCGACGCGGTGGTCGATCCAGCTTTTGAGAGCGGGCGGGATCGAGACGTTGAGCTGTGCCATATATATATCCTACAAATTCCTATGGAATTGTAGGTAACCTATTTCCCCACTTTTTTCAACGCCAATCGCACCAGCGCGTCCAAGCTCACCTCCCCTTGTTCGCTGGTGCCCAGTTCCTCGAGT
>JBGSLY010000486.1:0-2996 GCA_041740435.1 Parasphingorhabdus sp. | reverse complement strand
GTCTTAATCGGGCTTTTCGCCTGACAATGGGCGGAGCGGAAAGTGGTAAAATCATGCTGTCCGACCAAGCACTGGGCGGCATGGTGCATGGCGTCGCTGTCCAGCGCCGCCGCCACCTGCCAGCTTAACCCCCGGTCAAAGGTCAGGGGCGCACGCCGGTTGGTGATGCGGTATTCATAGCGCCGTCCGATGCAAGAAAAACGCGCGTGCCAGTCATCGGCAACGGGTGTGCAGGCCAGCACCGCGACCGGATGGGGACGCAGGCGCGCGTTGATCCCCTCCATCAGCCGGAACGGCGCGATTTGCTTCTCGATATCGACATGCGCGCGCATCGCAAAGGCGTGCACTCCGGCATCGGTCCGTCCTGCGCTTTGCACCAGCACGGTCTCGCCAGTGATGGCGAGCACGGCTTCCTCGACTGCTTGCTGAACGCTGGGCCCGTGTTCCTGCCGCTGCCAACCCACAAAGGACCGCCCATCATATTCCAAAGTTAATGCAAATCGCGTCATGTGAGGCGTGTGCCTGCGGGAAGTGCAAAGCCGCGCAGGAACTCGGCACACCCCATTATAGGTCGTCCCGCCCTTTGGACTGTCACAGGCCGAATCGCGCCCGACCCGCATGCGATGGTCAGGTGGTTGTCGATAACGGTAAATGGCTCGTCATGGCCTTCAAGCACCACTGCGGAATGCACCCTGATGCGTTCACCGCGCACTTCAAAAAAAGCACCAGGGAAGGGGTTAAAGGCGCGGATTTGTCGCTCGACTTGCTCGGCGGACTGACCAAAATCTATGCGTGCCTCGGCCTTTTCGATCTTATGCGCATAACAGGCAAGGGCATCATCTTGAGCCTGTGGTGGAAAATCTGCGGGGTTGGCGATATATTCGGCCATCATCTCCGCCCCCGTTTGTGCAAGTTCTTCGGTCAGTTCGCCCGCTGTTTTGCTATCGGTCGGTGTTGCGCGCTTCATCAGCATCGCGCCGGTGTCTAGGCCCTGCGCCATTTGCATGATTGTGACTCCGGTTTCCTCGTCCCCGGCCAATATCGCCCGCTGCACCGGGGCCGCGCCCCGCCATCGAGGAAGGAGGGAGCCGTGCACGTTGATGCATCCCAGACGCGGTGCGCTCAGCACCGCCTTGGGCAGGATCAGGCCATAGGCCGCGACCACCGCAACATCGGCGTTCAGGTCCGCAAAAGCCTCTTGCTCCGTCGGTGATTTCAAGGAGTCCGGGGTTCGCACTTCCAGCCCCATCGCCGCCGCGCAGGTATGCACTGGCCCAGCCAGCAGCTTTTTGCCGCGCCCGGCGGGGCGGGGAGTCTGCGAATAGACCGTGATGATCTCGTGGCCCGCCTTATGGAGCGCGCGTAGCGTCGGCACGGCAAAATCCGGGGTCCCCATAAACACGATGCGCATCAATTATCCCTTGGCAGCCAATGGGGTTAGCCCCTAAACCCCCCGCCATGGCATCGCAAGAGATTGAAAATCTGGTTCAAGTTCTGGCGCGGCTACCCGGTCTGGGGCCCAGATCGGCGCGGCGGGCAGTGCTATACCTGCTCAAACGGCCCGAAGCGACCTTGCAGCCGATGATCGCCGCGATGCAAGCGGTTCACGACCGGCTGGTGACTTGCTCGACCTGCGGCAATGTTGACACTGTGGACCCCTGCCAAGTTTGCAGCGATCCACGCCGCGATGCGCGGGCGCTCTGTGTGGTGGAGGACGTAGCCGACCTATGGGCGCTCGACAAAAGTCGGCTCTTTCCCGGGCGTTTCCATGTGCTGGGCGGGCAATTGTCGGCGCTCGATGGGGTGCGGCCAGAAGACCTGAATATCGCGCCGCTGATTGCGCGGGTCGAAGCAGGGGGCATTGACGAGGTGGTGCTGGCAATGAACGCGACGCTAGAGGGACAGACGACCTCACACTATATCGCCGAGCGGCTGGAGGGCTTTCCAGTGCGGCTGACCCAATTGTCGCATGGCATTCCGGTGGGCGGGGAACTTGATTATCTAGATGAAGGTACCTTGGCACAGGCTTTGCGGGCGCGGCGACCGATTGGTTGACGAATCCGTCTAGCCTACCTAAATTGCGCTCATGGCCATTCTCCCTATCCTTGAAGTACCCGATCCCCGCCTGAAGGTGATTTCCGAACCAGTGACGGTGTTCGATGAGACGCTGAAGGCGCTGGCGGATGATATGCTGGAAACCATGTACGCCGCGCCGGGCATTGGTCTTGCGGCGATTCAGGTCGGGGTGGCAAAGCGGCTGTTGGTCATGGACCTGCAAGAAGGCGAAGATGCGGAGGGCAAACCGCTGCGCGATCCGCGGGTGTTCGTGAACCCGGAAATCCTCGATCCGTCGGAGGATTCCAGCATCTACAGCGAAGGCTGCCTCTCGGTGCCCGACCAATATGCCGATGTCGAACGACCCGCGACGATCCGCGCCCGTTGGCAGGATTTGGACGGAAACGTGCATGAAGAGGCAATGGAGGGGCTTATGGCCACCTGTCTCCAGCACGAAATGGACCATTTGCAAGGCATTTTGTTCATCGACCACCTGTCACGGTTAAAACGTCAGATGGTGCTGAAAAAGCTAGCGAAACAGCGGAAAGAAGCCGGAGTCGCGGCTTAGCGAGGCGAGCATTTAATGCGTCATTGCGAGCGAAGCGAAGCAATCCAGAGCAAGGCCAAGCGACTCTGGATTGGTTGACCTACGGTCGCCTGCGGCCCGCTTCGCTCGCAATGACGGCAGATATTCCATTGCAGTTGGACAGCTTATACTCTAAGTTCCCTTTTCGTTCCCAGTAAAAGGCTCGTCATGGACACCACACTTATCGTTGCGATGGTTATCGCCATCCTGGCTCTCGTGCTGGGCGGGGTGGTCGGCTGGTTATTCGGCGGCAAGGCGGCATCGGGGCAGGTGGCGGCGGCGAAGGACACATCCGATTCGCTACGTGCGATGCTCGACGGGGTGCAGGCGGAGCGTGATTCGGCGCGCAGCGAGC
>JBGSLY010000485.1:0-4562 GCA_041740435.1 Parasphingorhabdus sp. | reverse complement strand
TGTGTTTCCGGCGCGGGCAGCCTGTCGATCAACGCCGCGGCCAAGACGCTGACGATCGGGCACCGCGTGCTGCACGAGGGAGATATGCTGACCATCGACGGCGCAGCGGGGCAGGTGATTGCGGGCAAAGTCGCGACGATCCAGCCGGAACTGGTCGGCGATTTTGGCACGCTGATGGTCTGGGCCGACAAGGTCCGGCGGCTTCGCGTACGGACCAATGCCGAAACGCCCGACGATTGCCGGGTGGCCCGCGAATTTGGAGCAGAAGGCATTGGCCTGTGCCGGACCGAACATATGTTCTTCGATGCGGCGCGGATCACGGCGGTGCGCCAGATGATTTTGGCGAGTGATGAGGCGGGTCGCCGCCTTGCGCTCGACAAGCTGCTGCCTGAACAGCGAGAGGATTTCCGGCAGATTTTTGAGGTGATGGTCGGCCTGCCGGTGACAATCCGCTTGCTCGATCCGCCGCTGCACGAATTTTTGCCACATCAGCAGAGCGAGTTTGAAGATGTCGCCGCCGCGACCGGGGTAGGTGTCGAGGCGCTCCGTCAGCGGGCGAGCGAGTTGCACGAGTTCAACCCGATGCTCGGCCATCGCGGCTGCCGCTTGGGGGTCAGCTATCCTGAAATCTATGAAATGCAGGCGCGTGCGATTTTCGAGGCAGCGTGCATGGTCGCCAAGGACAGCGGCACCGCGCCGATTCCCGAGGTTATGATCCCACTGGTAGCCACTAGGCGGGAACTGGAAATGATGAAAGATATTGTCGATAGCGCGGCGGCAACGGTCTTTGCCGAACAGGGCATTGTGGTCGATTATCTGGTCGGCACAATGATCGAACTCCCTCGCGCCGCATTGATGGCCGGGGAAATCGCCGAAGTGGGTGCATTTTTCAGCTTTGGCACCAACGATTTGACGCAAACAACGCTTGGCGTCAGTCGCGATGATGCGGGCCGCTTCCTGACCCAATATGTCGACAAAGGCATTTTCGCCCGCGATCCCTTTGTCAGCCTCGACATCGAAGGCGTCGGGCAGCTGATCGAAATGGCGGCGGAACGGGGCAGGGCAACCCGGCCCGATATCAAGCTGGGCATTTGCGGCGAACATGGCGGCGACCCGGCGAGCATCGCCTTTTGCGCCAAAATTGGCCTCGATTACGTCAGCGCGTCGCCATATCGCGTGCCGATTGCCCGGCTAGCGGCGGCGCAGGCGGAATTGGGGAATTAATGGCGATGAGAGTCCCATAGGGATATTTACTTGGCAATCGACGGGCTACTCCTTAACCCCAAGTGCGAAGGGGACGGGAAATGCTAGAGAGCTTGCCAACATCGAGCGGTGTGCAAATTGTTGTTTGCATTGCCTTAACCGCGCTGGTTGGTTTGGCCACATGGCTCAAGGTCCGGCAAACCAAGTCGCATGACGGATCCAGCAAGGATGTATTTTTGGCCGGCGGAGGCTTGAGCTGGCTGTTTATCGCCGGCTCAATCACTCTCACCAATCTATCGACCGATCAATTGGTCGGGATGAACGGTAACCAGATGCTGCTGCTCGCTTGGTGGGAGATATGCGGCTTTTTCGGGCTGCTGGTGCTCGCGTTTGTGTTTGTGCCCGTCTATTACCGCAACAATTGCACGACGGTGACCGAGCTGTTGGAACGGCAATATAAGGGCAAGAGCATCCGGACCATTATCGCGGCGATTTTTCTGCTCGGCAATATCCTGATCTATCTGCCCGCCGCGCTCTATTCGGGGGCGTTGTTCATGCAGTCGCTGTTCGGGAGCAGCCTGCCTTTGCTCTATTTTGCTGCAGGTTTGGCGGCCATTTCGGCGGCCTATACCATTTTTGGCGGGTTGCGGGCAGTGGCTGTGATGGACACCTATTCGGGTGTGGGTGTGCTGGGTCTAGCCTTGCTCATCGTGTTTTTAGCGTTGGCCGCTATTGATTTCGACGTGTCGACGGGCATTCCGCCAGAGCGGCTAACGATGATCGGGGGGCCGGATTCGCCAATACCCTTTCACACGCTGTTTACTGGAATGATCTTCATCCAGATTTTCTATTGGTCGACCAACCAGAATATCACACAGCGCGCGATGGCTGCCCCCACCGTAAGGGAAGCGCAAAAGGGTGTGTTAGCCGCCGCATTGATCCGCATCCTGATCGTCCCGCCGATTGTCGTCATTCCCGGAGTAGTTGCCTATAAGCTGTTCGGTGATATCGGCGATGCCGCCTATGGCCGTTTGGTGGCGGAGGTGCTCCCAACTTGGTTGTCGGGCGCCTTCGCGGCGATGGTGGCGGCGGCGGTGATAACGACATTTAGCGCAGTGCTGAACAGTTCGGTTGCGCTCTACTCGGTCGATTTTCATGAACAGTTTATCGGTCCGGTCAAGGACCATTGGAAACTGGCCAGCGCGGTTTCGATCCTGCTGACGGTTACCGCTATCATGCTGGTTCCGCTTTATCAAAATGCCGATAGCATCATCAATTTGCTGCAACAGCTCAATGGACTGGCGTCGATGCCGATCTTATCGGCCTTTATCGCGGGCTTGCTGTTTCGCGGAGTCGCGGCTCCCGCGGCGGTGGGCGGTGTTATCTGGGGTGTGCTGCTTTATGGGCTGTTCACGTTCCGGTTGCAGCCCGCGGGCATTGTCGACATGCATTACATCGATTTCATGGTCGTGACATTGGTCACATCAGTGTTGGCGGCGTTGACGATCAATCGGGTCTTGCTGGGCAATCGGGCGCAGTTTGTTGGTTTTAAAGCGTTGCGCAATTCAGCCTAGAGCGGCTTTCGATCTGATTGAATCAGATCGCCGCTCTAGATTTCTTGTTTTCCGTGATTTCAAGTGAAATGTTCCATTTCACTTGAAATCACTCTAGTCGTCCTCGTCGACAAAAATGCGTAGGGCCGCGCCGTCCATGTCGTCAAATTGCCCGCGCTTCAGCGACCATAAGAACCCGCCCAGCCCCAACAGGCCAAGACCCAATGCGATGGGAATCAAGATAATGAGACCATTCATTTCGCGGCGCTCCGCAGACGCATCGCGTTGGCGACAACGATGATCGATGATGCCGACATGGCAATTGCCGCGATCAACGGGGTCACCATGCCCATTATCGCCAAAGGCACCGCAACAATATTATAGCCGATGGCCAATGCAAAATTTTGTTTCACAATAGCCTGCGTCCGCCTTGACGCGCGAATGGCGGTTGCAACAGGGAGCAGGCTGTCGCCCATAAAAATAAAATCAGCGGCGTTCTTGCCCGCGTCGCTGGCCGATCCCGGGGCCATGGAAGCATGACCAGCGGCCAAGGCTGGCCCGTCGTTCATACCGTCGCCAATCATTAGCGGCTTACGTCCGGCGGCTGTCATGCGGGCGATGGCAGAGAGCTTTTCCTGCGGCAGCATGGATGTACAGGCCAGCAGCCCGAGATCACGCGCGATGGGTGCAACGGCTTCGGTTCGGTCGCCGGACAATATCTGTGCGTTAAGTCCCAGTTCGCGAAGCGCGGCAATTGTGGCCGCCGCATCGGGGCGTAAATGGTCGGTAAAGCGAATGATGAAAGGCGGCTTTCCGTCCATCTCCAGCACACTCGCCATCCCATCGATTTGCTGCTCGGCGTCCGGTCGCTTAAGAGCAACTTTCCGACCTTCAAATAGGCCCGCGACGCCCAATCCCGCGGTTTCACAAATATTGTCCAGTGGGGCAGGTTCCACGCCGTTGACCCAAAGTGCCTTTCGGATGGTTTCGCTTAACGGATGACGGCTTGCCTGCGCCAGCGATAACATTATTCGCGCTTGGATCCGGTCCGCATCGGCCAGATTCAGTGGCTCGGGACGGCCAAGGGTGAGAGTACCGGTTTTGTCGAACAGGGCAACATCGGCCTCCGCAATCCGCTCCATTGCCGACCCATCTTTGACCAATATGCCTGCACGCATTAACGCGCCAGACGTCACAATCTGCGCCGCCGGAACGGCAAGGCCAAGCGCACAGGGGCAGGTGATGATCAGCACAGCAACCGCAATCAACAGGCTTTGATGCCATCCGGCACCGGCAAGCATCCAACCGGCGAAGGCGGTAAGGGCAAGGCCGTGTACCGCTGGCGCATAAAAACGTGCTGCCCGGTCGGCGATCCGGACGTAGCGGGATTTGCTCTGCGCCGCTTCACCCATCAGCCGTGCAATATCGGCAATCGCAGTTTCTGGGCCAGCGGCGGTTATCCTAACCTCGACCGGCGCATCCAGATTGAGCGTCCCGGCGTTTACTCCATCCCCGATATGGACACGGCGAGGGGCGCTCTCTCCCGTAAGCAAGGACAGATCAAAATCACTGTTACCCTTGGTGACAATGCCGTCAGCGGCCAGCCTTTCGCCCGCTGCGACCAACATGATCATGCCGGGCCGAAGTTCATTACTGTCCAGCCATTCCCCTCGACCTTGCTCATCAAGGACCATGGCACCGGTTCCCATATTGCGGAGCAGCGCAGTCACACCGCCGCGTGCGCGGTCCCGCATAACACTATCGAGCCAACGCCCGGTCAGAAGGAAAAACAGCAACATAACCGCT
>JBGSLY010000484.1:0-2114 GCA_041740435.1 Parasphingorhabdus sp. | reverse complement strand
ATCTGCGCCGTCGCTTCCCGGAAAGGCAAAGTGGAGCGGCAGGTAGATATGCCGATTGCGGCGGATCGCGTTGGCGAGGGCACTGTCGGATTCTGGATCGGATTGATCGCTTAACAATATATCATAGCCAATCGCCGCCGGCTTTGAATCGGCCAGTTGGTTCAATAGCGCGGTGTGCCGGTCGCGTGGCCATGGCCATTTGCCGTAGCGGGCAAGGCTCGTTTCATCGATCGCGACGATGACGATATCAGGGTCAGCCAGTGGCCGGTCGAGTGCCGTTAGTTCGTCATAGAGCAGGTTGTCAAAACCGCGCAGGACATCCCAATGGACCAGAGCGACGATCAAAAGGCTGGTGAGCAACGCCACCCCCGCCCATTCCAGTCCTAATCGCCGCCGGATGTTCATTGGTGTGTCATCCTTCTCAGCGACAGACAGGACGTGTCCTTCTCGACGTTGCTATGCCTTTATTCCGAAACGGTCAATTTCTCGAAATCGGTCCATGTGTTGACCGTTTCACCTTCCGCAAACCGGGTCGCACCGACGCGCCAGAAATAGGTGCCGTTGGGTAGGGTGGAGAGTATGATATTGTCGGTGGTTAACCCAAGTTCATCGACCATCGGTACAGCGGTTTCGGAACCCCGGCTCAATTGGAAGCGGTAGGAGACAGGGCCTGCGCCGCTGCCGGTCCATTTGAACCGAAAGCCAAAATCGCCGCGCTCGGCTTCACCTTTCACCGTGCTCAGAACCCGTTTGAAGGCCGTGGTCGAAGGCATGCCTTCAAAACCCTGATCTGAAAAAACCGTGGTTTTGACGAAATACCGCCCGTTGGGTAATCCTTGCAGGACCAGATTGTTGCTATCGCTCTGGGCCTCTCCGGCAATGTCGACAAAGCCAGCGTCGGCAGCAACGACCGCCCGATAGCCCTGTGCTTCTGGGGCGGGCTGCACGGCAAAACGCAACATATCATCGCTTTGCATCGCGCCGCCATTGATCAATTCGGGCGGGGGCAGCAATTGGCCCGTCGTCACTTCGCCGCTCGCGCGAACGGCAGCGCCGGTTCCTGCGCCCACTTCAATGGGCTGGTTGTGACCGGGCAGGCTGACGCCGACCTCTCCTTCCACGGTTTCGGTAAAGACGCCCAAGGCGGGGTCGCCGATGCGGGTGCGGTAATCGGTCCCTCGCACGGCGGAGACCGAAACCGGGGTACGCACGCGATAGCGGTCTGCCGGGTTGGCTTTGGGAACAACCTTGGACCGCAGGCCGCCTGTTTCGACCTCAAGCTCATAGTCGATGCTGCCGGTAAGCAGGATGCGGCGCAGGCGGTTGAACTTCATCGCGCTGTTCGATGGCATCGACAACCGCGATCCATCCTCCAGCGCCACAGTGACAAAACTATTTGCCGCCGTTCCGATCCGGTTGCCCTCGGAAATCGGCATATTCACGACGGGCACTTGGTTTCGTCCAGCCACAACAATCGCCACCTGACCGCGAAAGGCTTCCAGTTTTGCTGCACTGGCCCGGTATTTTAGCAAATCCATCGGAATCGAAAGCCGTTTTCCGACCGGCATTGCACGGGGGTTGGCAATACCGTTGCGCCGTTGAACAATCTTGTAGCTGTCAACACTGCGCAGATATTTGCTGGCCAGCCCAATCAGGGTGTCGTTCTTGCGCACCGTGTAAATGACCATGTCATCGGCAGGGGCTGGGGTCGCGGCAATCGAACTGGACGCCGCAAATCCTGCAAAACAAAGGGTCAGTGCTACGACAGCATTCCCCCGATTGTTCGTCATTTAACTTCCGTTCCCGTTAGTACTCAGGCTTTCCAACCGATAGCCATAGCCGAAAACCGTGAAAATGCGAAAGCCGTTTTCCGGGTTTAAGTTCAGTTTGGAGCGGATCCGGGAAATATGCATATCGAGCGTCCGGGTCGCCAGATGCGCATTGGTGCGCCAGACGATTTCCATAATATAGCGCCTAGACAAGGTTCGATCGCGGTTACGGAACAACAGATCGGCCAACTCGAATTCTTTGGCTGTTAGCGCAATTGCCGCGCCTTTATGCGTAATAACATGCTCCAAACGGTCGAGGGAATAGTCGCCATAGCGCGCCACAGT
>JBGSLY010000483.1:0-11882 GCA_041740435.1 Parasphingorhabdus sp. | reverse complement strand
GGGGATGCCGCCTGCATTGTTGACCCAAATCGTCAGTCCGCCCAATTCCTCTATCGTCCGTGCGGCCAAAGTTTCGAGCGCCGCCATCTGCGTACAGTCTGTCGCTATCGGCAAGGCGCGGCGGCCCAAGGACCGGATTTCGGCGGCAACTGCATCCAGATCGCTTTGCGTGCGGGCGACAATTGCGACATCGGCTCCAGCCTCGGCAAGGCCAATGGCAATGGCCCTTCCTATCCCTTTGCCCGCGCCGGTCACCACCGCCACCTGTCCATCCAGCCGGAATTTGTCCAAAATGCTCATGCGATTTATCCTTATGTTGGGGGTGTCGGTCAGGCCGCGGCCTGCTCCATTTGGGCCATGCGCGGATCGTTGGGATAGACCCATTCGGGGCCGATCACGGGTTCGACCGCCAGATTCGCAGGCACCCGGTTGCGCCCGATCATCGCGTCGCAAGACTGGTGAAAGCTGTAAATCCGCGCCTCTTGATAGGACAATGGCACGCTTTTAAAGCCGTCGGATTCCATCGATTTCTGTATCTGTTCGCCGAACTGGGTGTCCTCCAGAATAATCTGGCTCATCTGCCGACCATTGGGTTGGCTTTCATCGGGCACGGTCCACAGGTCCGGCGTCGGCCCATCGCCCCAATCGAGCGCCATCGTCACCAGTTCTAGCCGAGTGGTGTTCAGCCCGGTTGGCCAAAACACCAGCGGCGGGATGAAATAATTGGACAAAGGCGACACCCAGTTGGGAAACATGGTATAGCTTTGGGTGCAGGTCCGGCCCAGTTCGCCGACGCTGTCAATCTCTTGCCATTCCGGCGGTGAGTCCACCGCACGGACATGTGCCCGGTCGGTTTGCAGCGGCGCGGGGGCGAGCATCCGGGCATGCCCATTGGGGAAAATCGTGTTCACATTGCGCTTGCTATCGACCAGCGGAGCCACGGTATTGGGGTGGATGAAGGGGACGTGATAGACCTCCATATTGGCCTCCATCGCCACCTTCCAGTTGCAATTGAGGTCAAAACTATGGCGCGCGGCCAGCCGGACCTTGTCGAACTGAAACTCCTGCCAATCGTCCGCGACCGGACCCAGCCAGTCGAGCAACGCCGGGGCGTCATCGTCCAGATTGACGAATATCACATTGCCAAACCGCTCGCACCGGACCTGAATGAGCGAGCGGCAGGACATATCGAGCGCAGCGAAATCCCGCTGCTCCGGCACGCCGACCAGCGATCCGTCGGTCTTGTAGGTCCAGTTGTGATAGCCGCACATCAGGCGAGGGGACCGGCCCCTGTCCACTGTCACCACCGGTGCACCGCGATGGCGGCAGGTGTTGTAAAACGCGCGCACCTCGCCGTCCATTCCATGGACGATGATCAGCGGCGGACCCGCGTTGTTCCAGCGCATGAAGCAGCCCGGATCAGGAATTTCGTTGATATGCCCGGCGAACAGCCAGGATTTCTTCCAGATATATTGCTGTTCTAAATCATAATATTCTTGGGCAGTGTAGCGACCCGCCGGGATATCGGGCAAATGCGGGAAACCGGCGGGCGGCGCTTTGCGCTGCGCCTCCCACTCCATCAGCCGCTTGATTTGCGCGACATATTCGGGAGCCATAACCATATCAGACAACACCCTCGACAATCGATTTGGCGTTATCGACCCGGATGGCCGCACCATTGATGAATTTGGATTCATCGGAAGCCAAAAACAGCACTGTATAGGCAATGTCATCCGGCTCACCCAGTTTGCTGGGGCCGGGACCTTCGCTTGCTGGGCGCAGGTCGTCGCGTGCCAACACCTTGGGGCCAATCCCTTCGACCATCGGAGTCAAAATTCCCGCTGGATGGATGCTGTTGCAGCGGATATTATAGTCATTTTTGGCGCAGTGTACCGCAACACTACGGGTCAGGCTTTCGATCGCCCCTTTGGCGGCGGCATAAGCAGCGACAATCGGCTCGCCCTGCACCGATGCGATCGAGGCCATGTTGATGATCGAGCCGCCGCCGGTCGCCTTCATGACCCGAACGGCATGCTTGCAGCCAAAAAAAGTCCCATCGGCGCTGACCGCCATGACAAAGCGATATTCTTCCTCGGTCTGGGTTTCGATGGTGCCGGGTTCGACCACGCCGGCGTTGTTGACCAAAATATCCAGCCGCCCATACCGCGCCACCACATCGTCGATCAGGGTGATCCAGCCAGCCTCTTCGCGGACATCCTGAAACTGAAATTCGCCGCCAATCTCGCTTGCAATCCGCTCCCCATTTTCGCGGTCGACATCGGTTAAAATGACGCGTGCGCCTTCACGGGCAAACATCCGCGCATCGGCTTCGCCCAAGCCTTTGGCTCCGCCGGTTATGATCGCAACTTTGCCCGCTAGTCTGCCCATTTGTCCTGCTCCTGTTACTTTTATCATCTTCCCCCTGAATGCCACAGCATGCTAGGATTTACCGACTAACAAAAAGGTGGGGAAAAGACATTGAACGAACAACAGGAGCTTTGGGCGCGGGAGCAAATTCGCGATATTCTGCACCGCTATTGCAAGGGGATTGACCGGCGCGAATGGGATCTGGTTCGTTCCTGCTTTGCCGACGACCATGTACATAGCCATGGTGAGTTCACTGGCCCGCGCGACGAATTTATTGGTTTTGCCAGCGCGATATTGGCCATCATTCCCGCAACGCATCACAGCATCAGCAATGTGCACTTCGCCTTTGCGGACGATGGCATGAGCGTGGAGACCGAGGCCAATTTCGTTGCCTATCACCTGATCGAGGCTGGTCACCACGAGGGCACCCCGGCACCAACCGGCGGCCTGGCCACCGACTGGATAGTGGCGGGCCGCTATTGCGACCGTTTCGAATATCGCGATGGCGCGTGGATTATTGTGAAGCGCAATGCATTCCATGACTGGGAACGGTACGATCCGGCCAGGGTTTAACTCTTTGTTTTAAGCTGCTCTCCCGCGGAGGCGGGAGCCTCGTTCCAAAGCACAATCCAAAATGTAAGGAGGAGGTTCCCGCCTTCGCGGGAACACTCCCTATCCTCAGCCCGCCGAAGGCCGATGCGCTTCGTCTGACCAATCCTGACGCGCAGCCCAGGTTTCCAGTGTTTCAAACTCCACCTCGGGCAGGCGCTCCTGCATATAGTCGGTGTTGACGACAAAAGGCTGGGTTGGCGAATCGTTGTTATATTCGTAAAACGCACAGATGCCGGCAGAGAACGCCGCGCGGTTTTCCTCAGGCATCGAATCGCCCAATGCAGCGACCAACAGGTCACCAAATTCCTTTGGCGTGCAAGGATCGTACTTGATCTCATGGCCAAACACCTTGGACAAGGTTTCCGCGACCTGCGGCGGATGCAGCCGCTGCGGTCCGCCGATATTGAGCCATGACCCTTCAAAATCGGGCCGCTCCAACGCCGCCACCATGCACTTGCCGACATCGTCAAGGCTGATCCAGTTGGCCTGCAAGTGCGCCTTGTGCGGATACACATAGCGCTTTTCATGCACGATAAACGGCCGCGCCCAATTGGTCAGCAGATTGTCCATAAACAGCACCGACCCGAAAATCGTCGCGGGCATGCCGGAGCGGAAAATCTCGTTAATCGCCACCGTGTTATTGCCATAGGTGAATGGATCGCCGGGCTTGTCCGGAATCCAGCTGGAGGTGTTCCAGACGAACCGTTTGCCGCCCGCTGCCTTGGCCGCCGCCGCAACACGGCCGGTCAGCGTGCCTCTGTCCTCACGGGCCTGCAGTGGATGGGTGTAGAATATTGCATCGGATCCTTCAAACGCAGGAATCCATGTCGACTCATCGTACAGATCGAACACCCGCGCTTCGTCGGCGATGTTGCTGCCGCCCAAATCAGGGGTTTCGCTGCGTGACAGGGCACGGACCTTATAGCCCGCTGCGCCCAATTGCCGGATTTGTGCCAAACCTTGTCGGCCGGTTGCGCCGACCACCGATACCAAACTCATCCCATTCTCCTATCGTTTGTTATAATTCTGACGAGACACTAGCCGGGGTTTGCCAAAGCCCAATTGGCAAAAAAGGCAGGAGCGGGTACAAGCTAACGAATATGCTAGGCAAGGTTGTAGTGCGCAGCGCATATCCAAGCGTCTCAGCACGATCACAAGAATCAGGCAGAACGGGACAGGATATGTTAGCAGACAGTATAGCGACCATCGGCGACGTGGTTCGGCATTGGGCAAAGGAAAAGCCGGACGCTGTGGCGTTCAGTTTCGAAGGGCAAACCATGAACTTTGCCGCACTTGATGCGGGCAGCAACCGCGCCGCACAGGCCTTGGCGGCGTCGGGAATCGGCAAAGGCGACCGGATCGCCTATCTTGGCAAGAACAGCGATTTATATTTCGAAATTCTGGTCGCGGCGGCGAAACTGGGCGCGGTCATGACCCCGGTCAACTGGCGGCTCGCCCCGCCCGAAGTCAGTTATATCCTGAACGATAGCCAGGCCAAAATTCTGTTCATTGGCAAGGGCTTTGCCGAAATGACCGATCAAATCAGGCCCACCCTGCAGTCGGTAAGGGCGACCTATGCGGTGGAGGGTGAAGAGGGTGATTATCCGGATTATGCCGCATGGCGTAATGCGTATGACGCTACCGATCCGATGATAGCCTGCGGCGAAGACGATGATGCGGTGCAAATGTATACGTCGGGGACCACCGGCCATCCAAAGGGCGCGATCATGACCAACGGGTCGATTTTTTCATCACGCGCAATGGGGATCAGCGAAGAGGATCTGATGGACTGGCAAAAGCCGGTCGAGGGCGAAATTACCCTGCTAGCCATGCCGTGCTTTCATATTAGTGGGACCGGCACCGGGCTTTCCTCTCTATATAACGGGACCGAGGCGATTGTTCTGCCTGAATATAATCCCGCCGAAGCGCTCGACTTGATCGCCAATTATAATATCTCCAAAATCTTCATGGTCCCTGCCGCGATCCAGATCATGCTCAACCACCCGCGTGTGTCCGAGGTCGATTTCAGCCGTCTGAAATACATTACCTACGGTGCATCGCCGATTCCGCTGGAGTTGATGAAAGCAGCAATGGAACGCTTTGGCTGCGGCTTTATCCAGATGTACGGCATGACCGAAACCAGCGGCACGATTACCACCTTAAACCCCGAAGACCATGTGCCTGAGGGCAGCGAGAAGATGCGCTCGGTCGGCACCCCTTTGCGCGGCGTCGAAATCAAGATCATCGATGGCGAAGGCAATATCCTGCCGCCGCGGACCATTGGAGAGATTGCGACGCGTTCGGCCAAAAATATGAAGGGATATTGGAACCGTCCCGATGCGACCGCCGATACCATCGATGCGGAAGGCTGGCTGCGCACCGGCGATGCCGGTTTTCTTGATGAGGATGGCTATCTCTATATCCAGGACCGGCTGAAAGACATGATCATTTCCGGTGGGGAGAATGTCTATCCAGCCGAAGTGGAAAACGCGCTTTACGCCCATCCGCTGGTCGCCGATGTCGCGGTCATCGGCGTACCCGATCCGAAATGGGGAGAGGCGGTCAAGGCCTGTGTTGTGCTGAAACCCGGCGCGACCCTCACCGAAGCCGAACTGATCGCCGATGCGCGGACCCGGATTGCAGGATATAAATGCCCGAAGTCAGTCGATTTTATCGACGCCCTGCCGCGCAATCCATCCGGCAAAATCCTGCGCAAGGATCTGCGGGCACCCTATTGGGAAGGGCGCGAGCGGGCAATCAACTGACCGCTCGCTGGCATTTTTGTGCATTACTCGCACCACCGAAATTGGCTAGGACGGTCACTAACCACATAAACGAGAGGACAAAATCATGGATCTGGGACTCAAGGGCAAAAAAGTCATCATGAACGGCGGATCGCACGGGCTGGGCCTGGCATCGCTTAAGACATTTGCTGCCGAAGGCTGCGACGTCGCGTTTTTCTCCAGCAACGAAGACCGGGTCAAGGCTGCTGCTGCTGCTATTGACGCTGCGGGCTCCGGCAAAGTGATCGGCGAGCAGCTCGATATGACCGGCAATCCTGACGCCTATAAGGCTTGGCTGCAATCGGCAGTCGATGCACTGGGCGGATGCGATATCTTTGTGCATACCGCGAGTGCTTCGGGCCAAGGCGCAACCGGCGATTGGGAACGCTGCCTCGACCTCGATATCAAGGGCGCGACCAATGCGGTCGAAGTGCTGACCCCCGCGCTTGAAGCATCGGATAGCGGCTCGATCGTGATGATGTCCTCGACCGCTGCGGTGGAAAAATTCTTTGGCCCCAATGCCTTTAACGCGATCAAGGCGGCGATGATGACCTATTCGTCGCAGCTGTCGCAGGAGCTGGCACCCAAGGGCATCCGCGTCAATTGCGTCACCCCCGGCGCTTGCGAATATCCCGGCGGCAACTGGGAAATGATCAAGGAACACATGCGCGCCGCCTATGATGGCACGCTGGCACAGGTGCCGATGGGCCGCTTTGGTGAGCCACAGGAAGTCGCCAATGCAGTTGTGTTCGTCGCCAGCCCCGCCTGTCCCTATATGACCGGCGCGAATGTCGTGATCGATGGCGGCTTTACCAAGCGCGTCCAGTTTTAAAAAAACGCGCCCAACATCTCCTCTTAAACAGACGGAAACACCCATGACCCAGACCAGTATCGACCGCGACAAGCTGCTCGACATTTATACCCGAACGATGAAGGTGAATCGCACCGACGAAAAATTCCGCGAGCTGCTGATGCAGGGCAAAATCGCGGTGATGTATTATTGCGTCCGGGGACAGGAAACCGTTTCCGCCTCTGCCATGGCCGCGCTCAACCATGATGATTATGTCGTGTGCACCTATCGCGGTCAGGGGGAGCAGACCGCAAAGGGCGTGCCGATGGACGCCTATTGGGCCGAATGCCTGGGCAAGGCGACCGGTACGTGCAAGGGCAAGGGCGGCACGATGCACATCACCCATCCCGAAAGCGGTGTGATGGTGACCACGGGCGTGGTGGGTTCGGGAATCCCCATCGCCAACGGCCTTGCCATGGCGTCGCAGAACAGCGGTGACGGCAAGGTCACGATCACCACCTTTGGCGACGGCGCGGCCAATATCGGCGCGTTCCACGAAGCGCTCAACATGGCGCAGCTGTACAAGCTGCCTGTCGTGTTCGTCTGCATCAACAACCGCTACGGCGAGCATACCGCCTTTGCCGATCATACCGCCAGCGAATCGATTGTCTCGCGCGCGGCGGGTTACGGCATGCGCGGTGTCCGGGTCGATGGCACCCGCGTAGAAGAGGTCTATCCGGCGATACAAGAGGCGGTTGACCGCGCCCGCGCCGGTGAAGGCCCAACCTTGATCGAGGCGATGTGTTACCGGATGATGGGCCATTTCTTCGGCTCTGATTTCTCCTATATGCCCAAGGAGCATCTGGAAGAAATGGTGCGCGAAGATTGCATGCCCAAGCTGCACCAGACGATGCTGGAGGCGCAGTTTACCGAAAGCGAACTCGCCGCCATCGTTGCCGATGTCGATGCACAGATTAACGCGGCGGTCGAAAGCGCATTGGCCGCTCCCTTCCCTGACGCAAGCGAATTGCGCAAAGATGTGTTTGAAGAGGAGATCGCGGCATGAGCGGCAAAATTACCCTGGCGCAGGGCCTCAATCAGGCGATTGACGAAGCCATGGCCGCCGATCCTACCGTCTTCTGTCTGGGCGAGGATGCCGCAGAAAAGCAGGGCGGCGGCGTATTCAAAATCACCAAGGGCTTGACCGAAAAATACGGCGAAAACCGGATTCGCGCGACGCCGATTTCGGAAACCGCGATTGTTGGCGCGGCGGTCGGTGCAGCCTTGGCCGGACACCGGCCGATTTGCGAAATCATGCTTATGAACTTTGTCGCGGTTTGTATGGACCAGATCGTCAACCATGCGGCCAAATTGCGCTTCATGTCCGGCGGACAAACCAGCGTGCCGATGGTCCTGCGCACCACCACCGGAGTGGGCGTTGGTTTCGGCGGACAGCATAGCGATATGCTGGAGGCATGGTTTGCCCATGTCGCTGGCCTAAAAATCGTCACCGCATCCAATGCCGCCGATGCCAAGGGGTTGATGCGTTCGGCCATCGAATGCAACGATCCGGTCATCTTCATCGAAAACGTCATCAGCTACGGCCTGCAATCCGACGATCCTGGTCCGGATTACCGAGTACCGCTTGGCAAAGCGGCGATCACCCGCGAAGGAACCGATTGTTCGATCATCACCTATGGCCGTACCGTGCTCGATGCGGTCGAAGTCGCGGGCAAGCTGGCCGAGGAAGGGATTTCGGTCGAGGTCGTCGATCTGCGCACCATCGCCCCCTATGACGAGGAAACCGTGATGGCATCGGTCCGCAAGACCGGCCGCGCGGTGACTTTGCACGAAGCGGTCAAGCCCTATGGCACTGGCGCGGAAATTTCGGCGCGCATCCATGAAAAGCTGTTCAACGAGCTTAAAGCCCCGGTACAGCGGGTTGGCGGCACCTTCTCCGCCGTGCCGTTTGTCGCGCTGGAAAAAGACTGGATCCCCGGAAAGGACGAGCTGGCCGAAGCGGTTCGGGCAACGATGAACTGGAAGAAATAAGCGATGGCGGAAGAAATCCGGATCCCCAAGCTGGGGATGAGCACGATGGAGGCAACCTTGAGCGAATGGATGTTCGCCGACGGCGACACCGTGACCAAGGGCGACATCATCTACACCGCTGAAACCGACAAAACCACGGTAGAAATCGAAGCCCAGGCATCAGGCACCATCCGCACCATGGGCGAAGAAGGCCAAGTCTATCAGGTCGGTGACCTGATCGGGATGATCGAATAGGGCGATCCCGCCGCCGGATATGATGCACTTCGATGTGTGTTCCCGCGCAAGGCGGGAGCCTCTCCTTCTCCGCGCAAAGACCCGGAGGCTTTTCGCTTTTGTGCTCCGGGCGAAGACCCGGAGCCTAGAACCACAAACGCCGCGCTCCATACCCTGTGCTCCCGCGCAGGCGGGAGCCTCCCGAGGCAACCGCCGCCTTTTCCACCCTAGGCTCCGGGTCAAGCCCGGAGCACGATCGGTTTCGACGCCGTGCTCCGGCGCAGGCCGGAGCGTTGGCAGCTTTACTTTAACGCTGATGCAGGCGCGCTGACTTGACGTAGCGCGGCAGAAGGGTTTCGCGCAGAGTGGGCAGAGGCCGCAGAGCAGCGAAGGCATTGGCACGCCACCTTCCCATAACCCTACGTGCTCCAGGCGCAGACCCGGAGCCTTGGACACAGCCGCGCAACATTTTCTTCTTTCATCACGCTAAGCAACTGCACCGGGCACGGTTTGATTGTTGCGCCGCGCTACCAAAACCCCGACCAATGAGACAGAAATATAACATTTGCCTGGAACTGGAAACTTGATTACCAATCCGGAAACAGTCAATTTTGGACATTTGCGTTCCACTTTTGAGCGGTGAAAAGTGGTTTCGTTTGTGATGACAAAATGAACGAGACTGCACATGGTATTCCCTGCATCTATCGACCTTTCCACTCTGAATGGAAGCAACGGCTTTCGCCTCGAAGGGATCAATGCGTATGACCGGAGCGGTTCATCGGTCGCCAGTGCGGGCGATATCAATGGTGATGGCTTTGATGATATCATCGTTGGTGCTTATGGCAGTGGAGGATCCATCGGGTCGAGTTACGTGGTTTTTGGAAAGGCAGGAAGTTTTACGTCCAGCTTAGATCTTGCAACACTGGATGGGACCAATGGCTTTCGGATCGGTGGAATTGAGGCTGATGACCGCAGTGGGTTTTCTGTGGCCAGTGCCGGCGACGTAAATGGTGATGGATTTATCGATTTGATTATTGGCGCTTTGGGCGGCGACCCAGGCGGCGATAGCTATGCTGGCGAGAGCTATGTAGTTTTCGGTCAGGCCAATGGTTTTTCTGCCAATCTTGCGCTGGACACTTTGGATGGCGGGAACGGTTTCCGGTTGGATGGTATCAATGCTGGCGACGCAAGCGGGCGTTCGGTGGCCAGTGCAGGTGATGTTAACGGCGATGGTTTTGCAGATGTCATCATAGGTGCTCGAAGCGCCGACCCAAATGGCGATGATTATGCTGGGCAAAGCTATGTTGTGTTCGGCAAGGCGAGTGGTTTTACCGCTAACTTTGATCTTTCTAATTTGGATGGTACCAACGGTTTTCGTTTGGATGGAATCGATGTAGATGATTTCAGCGGCATTTCGGTGGCCAGTGTTGGCGACATAAACGGTGATGGTTTTGACGATATCATCATTGGCGCAAGTTTTGCTGACCCAAATGGCGATAGTGCGGCAGGTGAATCCTATGTTGTGTTCGGAAAGGTGGGCGGATTTTCTGCCGCTATTGATCTTGCGTCTTTGAACGGTAGCAATGGATTCCGTTTGGACGGTATCGATGCCTTAGATAAAACTGGTCATTCCGTTGCAAGCGCGGGTGATATCAATGGCGATGGCTTTGAAGATATTATTATCGGAGCTTATTCTGCTGACCCAGATGGTGTGAGCGGTGCCGGAGAAAGTTACGTGGTGTTCGGGAAAACAGGCGGTTTTTCAGCAGTTTTCGACTTAACTTTTTTGAATGGTATTGACGGCTTTCGTATCGACGGCATCGACCCTGATGATCGCAGCGGTATATCGGTAGCCAGCGCAGGAGATGTTAACGGCGACGGCTTTGATGATCTGATAATTGGAGCCAGAAATGCTGATGTGAGCGGCGATGCCAACGCGGGTGAAAGCTATGTGGTATTTGGAAAAGCGGGCGGCTTTGCGGCATCCCTTGATCTTGCAGCCCTAGATGGCATCAATGGCTTTCGCTTAGATGGCATCGATTCAAATGATTACAGCGGCTTCTCGGTTGCCAGTGCGGGCGATGTCAATGGCGATGGCTTTGACGATATCATAATCGGAGCTAGAGGCGGCGATCCCGGCAATAACTCCAACGCTGGAGAAAGCTATGTGGTCTTCGGCATCGCCCCCGACGCGGCGGTAACGAGGATCGGAACGGCGGCCAGTCAATCGCTGGCGGGCGGCGCATTCAACGATGTGCTGTCGGGTCTTGCTGGCGATGACATTCTAACTGGAAACGGCGGCAACGACAGGCTAATCGGTGGCTCCGGTGAGGATGAACTTCGCGGCGGCGACAATGACGACCGGCTGGAGGGCGGCACGGGTGACGATGAACTCGATGGCGGGAACGGGGCCGATTTCCTCGTCGGCGGCGGGACGGGCGACACCGATCAACTGCGTGGCGGCGCGGGCGACGACACGTATCAGGTACAGGATATCAATGATGTGGTCGTCGAAACGCTGAACCAGGGCAGCGATCTGATCCGTACCGGTCTGGATTATGTCCTACCGGACCATGTCGAGCGGCTGGTGACCCTGGGGGCGGCCCGCAATGCGACCGGGAATGGGCTAGACAATACTATCGTCGGCACCGGCGGTGGGGATATGATTAGCGGACTGGACGGGGCCGATACGCTGCGCGGCGGATCGGGGCTCGATACGATATCGGGCGGCAATGGGATCGACCGGATCGACGGCGGGGTCGGCAAGGACACGATGACCGGCGGCGCAGACCGGGACACGTTCGAGTTCCGCTTCTTGAGCGATTTCAACACCACCCGCTCCACCGCCGATGTGATCACCGATTTCGACCGGGCGGCGGGCGAAAAGATTCAGATCAACCTGATCGACGCCATTGCGGGTACCGTTGGCGACGATGATTTTGAATGGATCGCGACCAACGCGTTCAGCGGCACGGCGGGCGAACTGCGCGACCAACAGAGCGGCAGCAACACCTTTGTCGAGGGTGATGTCAACGGCGATGGCGTGGCCGATCTGGTAATCCGCC
>JBGSLY010000482.1:0-7168 GCA_041740435.1 Parasphingorhabdus sp. | reverse complement strand
TCGCGCAGCGTGCGATCTCCGGGAATGCCGTGACAGACAACATGGTTGATGGAGGTGCAGCAGCTATGGGTGAATCCGCGATAGCCAAGGGTTGCAGGAATCCCGCCGCCCTTGATAGCCATGTCGCGAACGACATCATCGATCTCGCCCGTGGTCACATCAGGCACGACCAAGGGCACCAGCGCATCCAGAATTTCCGCCGCCAACCGCCCCGCTTTGCGCATGCCAGTAAAGCCATCGGGTCCGTGCAATTTTATCACGCCGTCGCGGGCGAGCGGCGTGGTTTCGTTGACTAAAGCATATTCGATCATGACGGCGGGCTATAATCAAAAACTTCCCGCTTTGCGAGGGGCAAGTTTTGCGGTTATGGGACGCAGCATGACCCAAGACAAAATCTGGACAGCCGCGCTGATCGTCATCGGCGATGAAATCCTCTCCGGCCGAACGCAGGACAAGAATATCGCGCAGGTCGCGACTTGGCTCAATGTGCAAGGCATTCGGATGAGGGAAGTGCGGGTCGTCGCCGATGACGAAGATGCGATTGTCGAGGCGGTGAACACCTTGCGTCTACGCAACGATTATGTGTTTACTACCGGCGGCATCGGACCAACCCACGATGACATTACCGTCGATTCGATTGCCAAAGCCTTGGGCGTCGGCGTTGTCGTCCATCCCGATGCGCGGGCGATTCTGGAGGGTTACTATGTCAATCGCGGCGGCCTGAACGAGGCACGCCTGCGCATGGCGCGGGTGCCCGATGGCGCGGAGCTCATCCCCAATGTCCGCTCTGGTGCGCCGGGCATACGGTTCGGCAATTTGTTCATCATGGCCGGGGTGCCCGCGATCACGGCGGGGATGCTCGATGCCTTGACTGGCACGCTGGAGGGCGGCGCGCCGCTCCTGTCTGAAACCTTGGGCAGCTGGGCACCAGAGAGCGAAGTCGCCGATATTTTGCGCGAATGCGAAAAGGCACACGAACTGTGCCAAATCGGCAGCTATCCCTTTTTTCGCGAAGGCCGGGTCGGGGCCAATTTTGTCATTCGCTCAACCGATGCCGCGCAACTGGCACTGTGTGCTGCCGCGGTTACCACGGGACTGGAAGGCGCCGGGTTTGCGGTGACACCGGGCGGGGTTTAGCCGACTTGGCACTTCCCAGAAATTCCCCTCCCGCTTGCGGGAGGGGCTAGGGGTGGGCCGGTGTAACCAATCAGGGCCATAGTCGGTATATTTTCCATTCAGGCCCACCCCCGACCCCTCCCGCAAGCGGGAGGGGAGAAGTAGTTGCGGTGCCTGACCTATTCCCGCCCAGCCCTTAGCGCCGCGCCGCCAACCAATGGCGTAATTGCCGTCAGAAGCAGCGATACCGCCGACAGGAACAACAGCGCCTGATTACCGGTTCCCGACATGCTTCCTGCCCCAAAAATCAGCATCGGGATAGCGAGCGGGAGGAGCAGCAAGCCGCCAACCGCGCTCGCCCCGCGCAATCCTGCGGTCAGACTGGCGATCATAATCGCAAGGCCTGCCAGACCGGGGCTGGCGAGACCGAGGCTCAGCAACAAGCGGCTTAGCGGCGGCCCCTCCAGTCCCATCATGAGGGACGCCAATAGAGCAGCGACGAGCAGCGGCGGCCCAAAGGACAGCCAGTGCGAGATGAGCTTACACAGCGCGATCACCTCGTCGCTGATCCCGCGTGTGACCCATTGGTCAACTATTCCGTCGTCAATGTCGGGCTGGATCAGCCGGTCGAGCGGCAGCAAAGTGGCGAACAGCGCGGTGATCCAGAGAACCCCGCCGCCGGTTTGCAATAACAGGGATTTGTCGGGCCCAACGGCAAAGGGAAAAAGCGTTGCCGCCGAGATGTAGAAAATCAGCGGTAACCAGAATCCCCCTTGCGACAGGCTGATTCGCAAATCGCGGGCAATGACGGCGATGATGGTCCGGATCATGAGACGCTGTCCGCTGTTTGTGGACCCATGTCGCGTACCTGGCTGAATGTGACTGGCACGGTAATGTGGCTGGCACAGAGGATGGCCCCGCCGCTGCGCAAAAACTCCGCCATGGCCCGGCCCAGCAAGTCGACGGATGCGCCGTCTAAGCCATTGGCTGGTTCGTCGAGCAACCAAAGCCGAGCACCTTGCGCAATGGTTCGCGCCAGCCGCGCCCTTTGCCGCTGTCCGGTTGAAAGCAACCGGACCGGAACGTCGGCCAAGCCATCCAGCGCCATCGCCGTCATCGCCGAATCGAGGCGGTTCTCCGACTGCCCATCTATATCAGCCCAGAACTGTAAGGCTTGCCGCACCGTCCGGGCGGGATCAAGCGCCAAACGGTCATCGCACAGGGCCACCCGTTCCGGACGATCCATGGTTCCCGCTGTAATGGGCAGTAATCCGGCAATCATCCGCAGCAGACTGGACTTACCCACGCCATTGGCACCGGTCAGCAAGGCCGCTTCGCCGCAGCTCAAAGTCAGATTGAAATCGCGCAGCAACAGCCGCCCGCCGCGCTCCACGGCGCAGCCGCGCATTTCCAAGGCAAATTCGGATGAGGCAGTTGACATCGCGTGCGCTTAAGCCATGGTTTGGGGTTCTTGCCAACAAAGGAATGGAGCGGGCGATGGTTGCACAACTTTCTGATGCGGAACGCGAAGCGGCTTTGGCTTCGCTGCCCGACTGGACCTATGATCCTACTCGCGATGCGATTTTCCGTTCTCTTCGTTTCGACGACTTTGCTCAGGCGTTCGGTTTTATGACCCGTATCGCGATTCTCGCCGAAAAAGCCGATCATCACCCCGAATGGTTCAATGTCTATAACCGGGTCGATATCACCCTGACCACCCATGACGCGGGCGCAAACGGCGGTCTGTCGGCGCGTGATGTGGCTTTGGCGAAGCAAATTGATACGGCTTTTGGACCGCGCTAGTCGTTAATCGTGCTGCCGCCAAAAAACTGGTTGGCTTGCCGCCGGATCAAACCGGGAGCCCAGCGTGCGAAAAAGGCCGTGCGGCGGGCGGTCTTGCCGACCAGAAAATGGACCTTTTTGCCGTGCACCGCATCCCACGCGTTTTGCGCGACTTCGGGCAGCGGGGTGAATTCCAGACCGATTTCCTTCACCGTTTCTCGTGCATTCTGATTGCTGCCGGGACTTACCACGTCCAGTAAGGGCGTATCGATAAAACCGGGCATCAGATCGACGACCTTTATGCCATAGGGCCGGTACTCCAGATCCAGGCTCTCGGTAAAGCCGCGCACCGCAAATTTGCTGGCGCAATAGATACTTAGGCCCGGGCTACCGTAAATTCCGGCCGCGGAGGCGGTGTTGAGCAAACAGCTGTCCTTGGTATCGCGCAGATAGCGGAAACCGGCCCGCGCACCGTTGATAACACCGCGAATATTGACGTCGATCAACCGGTCAATCTTGGACTGATCCATCGCATGCAATTCGCCGCCATCGGCGACCCCGGCATTGTTGAACAGGACGTGCAGCTTGCCGCCGGTTTGCCCGGTAAAATCGGCCAAAGCCCGATCCCATTGGTCCGAATGGCGCACGTCCATAACGTGGATTGAACTCGCCCCCGCGGGCAACAGGGCCGCGGTTTCGTGCATTCCGGCCTCGACAATATCCGCAAGGCCGACGAACCAACCTTTGGCCGCGAAATGCTGCGCCACCGCTCGGCCAATGCCCGAACCGCCGCCGGTGATGAATATTGTTTTTCTGCCCTTTGCATCGGCCATGTCGACTCTCCCTTGCCCTGTGATATAGGCGCACCGTCACCATTGCGGTCGGTCGGTCAAGCCATTTTGCGATGGCACCTGGAAAACGGGAGAATAATCTTGCTGAAACACATTTGGCGTGCGCTTTCGATTCGGATTTTGATGGCGGCGATGCTTATGGGGGCTTCGCCCGCAATGGCCGAGGTCTCGGTCACCTTTTATAGCCACGAATTTGGCGAAAATTTTCCCCATGCCTTCTTCCTGACCAAGGGCAGTTTGGCCGATGGGACGGCCGTCAATGGCGGATACGGCTTTACCGCGACCAGCATCAGTCCGGCGATCCTGCTCGGCAAGGTGGAGGGGATCGTCAAATCCCCCAGCGCAAAATATATCAGCCAATCAAACGCCCAGTTCACCGTGCGGATCAGCGACAGCAAATATGCCGAGCTGATGGCGATGGTCAACAAATGGAAGAACATCCCGCAAAAAAGCTATATGCTCAACAAACGCAACTGCGTGCATTTTGCCGAAGATGCGCTTCGCGTTCTGGGCATAAAGTCCAACCCCAACACCAAACTGCGCAAAAAACCCCGCTCGTTTTTTCTAGAGGTGAAGGCGCTCAATCCGCACCTGAAATAACCGGATCACGAATCGCTAAGCAAATGCATCACCAGCGGCTTGCCGATCACGCTTTGCGAATTGCCGAGCCGTGATAGGCCATTTTCAATATTCCGCTCCAGACTGTGGTGGGTGACCATCGATATCAGCACCGAGCCGTCCTCGGTCTTCTCGGTCTGGATCAGGCTTTCGATCGAAACATCGGCATCGCGCATCGCCGCCGTGATTTCGGCGAGCACACCGGGCCGGTCCGCGACGACAAAGCGAATATAACTGCGGCTGATATGGTTGCCGCTATCAGCCCGCTCCATCTCCAGCATATCGGCGGAACGCATGGCAAACACCGTGCCAGTTTCTTCCCGGGCAATGTCGATAATATCGGCCACCACCGCAGATGCGGTCGGCCCGTCACCAGCGCCAGCACCCTGGAACATCAGCCGTCCTGAGAAATTCCCTTCGGCTACCACCGCGTTGGTCGGGCCATCGATATGCGCAAGCGGGTGGCTGGACGGGACCAGATAGGGGTGAACCCGCTGAAACAACTGTCCATTCTCAATCCGCGCCATACCGAGCAAGCGAATCCGATAGCCCAGCGAGCGTGCCTGCCCGATATCGGCGGACAGGATGTCGCGGATGCCGGTCGTCTCGACCCCGGCAAAGTCAATCGCGGTGCCAAAGCTGATCCCGGCCAGAATGGCGAGCTTATGCGCCGCATCGACCCCGTCGATGTCAAAACTGGGATCGGCCTCGGCAAAGCCCAGTTTTTGGGCGTCGGCCAACACTTCGGCAAAGCCCCGGCCATGCTTTTCCATATTGGTCAGGATATAATTACAGGTGCCGTTCAAGATACCGTAAACGCGGTTGATCCGGTTGGCTGATGTCCCTTCGCGCAGGCCTTTGATAACCGGAATGCCGCCCGCGACTGCCGCCTCGTACTTCAGCGCCGCGCCGTGATCTTCGGCCAGCTGTGCCAATTCCATTCCGTGATGCGCGATCATCGCTTTGTTGGCGGTCACCAGATGCTTGCCCGCCCCCAATGTTCGCCGCGCTAGGCTAAGCGCCGGTCCATCCGCCCCGCCGATCAGTTCCACGACAATGTCGATGTCTGCATCGTCAACCATATCGGCGGGATCGTCGACCCAGCGATATCCGCTGATATCGACTTCGCGGGTTCGGGTGCGATCGCGTGAGGAAACCGCACCGATTTCGACCCTTTGTCCGGCCCGCTGCGCGATTATATCGCTGTTTTCGGTGATCAGGCGAATCACACCGCTGCCCACCGTGCCCAACCCGACCAGAGCTATTTTCAAGGTTTTGGTCATATTGTCTTTCTGCTGTGCGCTGGCCCTCAGCGCGAATCAATGGCTTTCATAGCGCGGTTGATGCGCAATGCCACAGCGGAGTAATCTTGCAGGAGTGGTATGACCTCAGCGCAAAGCGGCCTTTACCGGCTGGTTGCGGCTGCGTGGACAGGCGCCAAGCTCACGCATCACCATGGCATAGTCATTGCGCGCCTGTCGCGATTCGGGTGAATCCTCATATCCCAGCACGGATTGCGGCAGGGATTTGGGCAGGAAACAGGCGAGCCGATACCACAGCAGCGACCCGCGCACCGGCGGACGAGCGGCTTCATCGACAATTTCGCTTAAAGAGACGGCCCAGATCGGCCTTTGACCTTCACGGTTGATGATGGTGATCGAAATGGGCGCGTTGTTGGTGGTTTGTAGGAAAATTTGCGTCTCCCCTTCGCCAACGACCGTGCCGGGGACATGGAAAGCTCGCACAATTCGCGTTATGGATGCCGGGGATTCCAATGCTACCAGTTCCCGAACCACCGACCGTACCTTTGTTTCGCGTTCGGGTGTCCACGGCAATTGTCCGTCCAACGCCACCAATTGCAATTCGCCCGCTCCCGCCCCGGAACGTGCGAAGACCAGAAACGGCTGCTTTTTGATCTTCGGAACCTTGCCGCGGGCATCCACCGACATATCGACAATATAGCGAATCGCGGCGGGCATGGCCGTGTCGCTGCGAATCAAGCTTTCGATTCTGGCCTCGACAAACAGGCGTTGCATCCCAGGTTTCAGTCCTGGCGCGCGTTCTGGCTTCACCTTGATACTATCGGTTACAACCGCTTTCAGGATGATTGGCGCCTCGTCGCTCAGATCGGCAATATCGGCATAGCTGAGCGGGTCATTCGGGACAGGAGCTTGCGCGAACGCTAGGGATTCTCCGATAGTTAATGCCGCAAAAACCGTTGCAAACCAAAACTTGCCCATGACCGTTTGTCCCTCAAATTCCGCCAAAATTGGCTCTGCTATAGCCGCCTTTAGGATATAAAGTATCTTAATAGCGGCTGAATTCCGAAAAGCGATTGCCTCGACAATATACCCGCGTTAAAGCAGCAGGTCTTGGCCGGGTAGAGATAAATTGGCCGGGCCATGGGGAGTTGTGTCACCGCCGGAAAACATGGCGGTTCGCATCCCGATTGTTGGGGGAAAAAAGGAGTGAGAAACCTGAATGGCATATTCTGACCAACAGATGAGTACGAGCCGGGTCGTTTCGATCGCGCTGGTTGTCCTGATCCATGTCTTCTTGGGATATGCGTTAGTGACCGGACTGGCTTATAATGCCGTCAAACAGGCTGCGCAAAAGTTGAACGTGATCGAGTTTGAGGAAGAACCGGAACCCGAGGTAGAGGAACCACCTCCGCCGCCAGACAACCCAATTGAGCCGCCGCCGATTGTTGCGCCGCCGCCGATTGTGAAGCCGCCGACGCCGCAGAATAATACGGCACCGCCGGCTCCTCCGCCGCCGCCACCTCCGCCGCCGCCACCCCC
>JBGSLY010000481.1:0-4049 GCA_041740435.1 Parasphingorhabdus sp. | reverse complement strand
TGATCAGTGGGTCGGTCATAATGTGTTCCATTGTTCGCGGGTGATTTTCCAGACGATTGTGTGCGCGATTTCCGGCTCCCACCGGGGATCGATAAAATCTAGCTCTTTGGCGCGAGTCATGCCGATACGCTCCATCAAGCGCCAACTCGGCTCGTTCTGAATGACGGTCAGGGCCACCAGAAATGGGGCGTCAAACCTCTCAAAGGCCAAATCACGGCTCGCCTCCGCGGCTTCCCGCGCATAGCCTTTGCCCCAAGCATCTTCGCGAAGCCGCCAGCCGATTTCGTGCATATTCTCGGTCGGAGATCCGACCACATTGCCCCGCTTCAACCCGCAAAAGCCCAGAAGCTGGCCCGCCAGATGGCCGCCGTCTGACTTGCGCTCTACCACCCAAAATGTATGCCCGAAATCCCGGCGATAGCCCTCTAACCGCGCCATCGCCGCGTCAAATTCCACATCGCTCTGCACCCCGCCGAGCCATTGCATAACAGACCGCGTGTTGAGATGGGCCATGAATGGTACGCGGTCCTCCGGCAACCAATCGCGCAGGATCAGTCTCTCGGTTTCCAAGCGAAATGGTTCCACCGCAATCGTCCTAAGAGGCAATCGCGTCGAGCCGGTCGGCAAGCCACATCTTGATTAGCGCCTGCCGAGCCACTCCGCGCCGCTTGGCCTGTTCGTCGAGTCGCGCAATCATCCAGACGGGAAAATCCACATTGACCCGCTTAATTTCCATTCCGGGGCGACGTGCACTCGACCAATCGAGATACTGGTCAATGTCATCGCTACCCTCGTCGAACAGCCGGTCGAATTCTTCCGTGTCAATCGTTTTGGGAGAAGTAGCTATGCTCTTCGATGCGTCGTGCCCGGCGTGCTGAAATGATGCGGCATTTTCCTGCACGGATTGTGCACGCTGCTGTCCAGATTTTGCCATTGATGCTTCCAATCCTCAAAAAACGTGGTTCACCGGGATACTGAGACGTTAGTTCAATCGCCAATGTGTCCCACCAAAGTGCCTGAGCCGCCTCAAAATCAATGCCATGTTTGATACGATTCGAAACACTTCTCTCCGGACCATACTCGAATTCAGGTATATTTTCCATACCTAAATTATCCTATTTTAGCATCAGTTGAGCCGCCACAGGTGCATGATAGGTTAAAATGCCGCTGCATCCCGCCCGTTTGAAGGCGATCAGCTTTTCCATCAGCAGGGCATCGCGGTCAGCAATGCCCGCCGCCGCTCCGGCCTCGATCAGCGCATATTCGCCCGACACCTGATAGGCATAGACCGGTACGCCAAACTGTTCGCGCGCGCGCCAGATGAGGTCGAGATAGGCAAGACCGGGCTTGACCATCACACTGTCCGCGCCCTCGGCGATGTCGAGGGCGATTTCGCGCATCGCTTCATCGCCATTGGCGGGGTCCATCTGATAGCTTTTCTTGTCACCTTTTAGCGTACCCGACGATCCCACTGCGTCGCGGAAAGGACCATAAAAGGCGCTGGCATATTTGGCGGCATAGGCCATGATTTGCGTATTGTGATGGCCTTCGCTTTCGAGCGTGGCGCGGATCGCCCCGACGCGGCCATCCATCATATCGCTGGGTGCGATAATATCCGCACCTGCTCGCGTTTGATTGAGCGCCTGTCCAACCAACAGGTCGAGTGTCCGGTCATTGAGCACATAGCCCGCGTCATCGACCAACCCGTCCTGTCCGTGGCTGGTATAGGGGTCGAGCGCGACATCGGTCAGCACCCCGATACTCTCCCCCAGCGCTTGCTTAATCGCGGCGGTGGCGCGGCACATCAGGTTGTCAGGATTGAGCGCCTCCTCGCCGCCATCGCTGCGAAGCTGCCGGGGGGTGTTGGGGAACAGCGCAACACAGGGGATACCGAGGTCCACTGCCTCTCTCGCCCGCGCCACGATGCCATCGACCGACCAACGCGACACGCCGGGCAGCGTCGCTATGGGGTCCTCAACACCCGTGCCTTCGGTGACAAACAACGGCCAGATCAGGTCGTTGCTGGAAAGACTGGTTTCACGGACCATAGCGCGTGACCAACCATGGGCTCTGGTGCGGCGCATACGGATCGCCGGATAGGATGGAGTGTTCATGGTCAAGGGCTTAGCCGAGACCGAAGTTCACCTCAAGTGGCGCGGTTCAACCGGTCCAGTTCGCTATTGCCGCTGCTTTGCGATCTTTCCGACCCTGCGGTTTTTAAGCTGCCCAAGGCCGCGCCGGGGGTTACTTTTTTAAGCCGGTTGAGTTCGCTCTGGAAGCGGCGCAGTTCACTGCCGCTCAATTGCGCCCGAGTCACAAATTTAACCGACATCGGGTTAATCGGTCGACCGCCGCGGTAAAGCTCATAATGCAAATGTGGTCCGGTCGACAGGCCAGTCGAGCCAATGTAGCCGATAATCTGCCCCTTACGGACATAGCTTCCCGCACGCACCGCGATGCGGCTCATATGGCCGTAGCCCGATGCCAGGTTGTCGCCGTGATTGATCTTGACGAAATTGCCGTATCCGCCCTTGCGACCGGCTATTTCGACCCGCCCATCGGTGACCGCATAAATCGGTGCGCCATAGCCGCCGCCGAAATCGACCCCGCTGTGCATCCGCAAATAGCGCAAGATGGGATGGCGGCGCATACCAAAGCCTGACGTAATCCCGCCGTTGGTTGGCCGCGTCAATTCCCCTTGCGATTGCCCCACGCCCGAAGCCTCGAACCAATGGGTTCGCCCTTCGCTGGTCCATTTTAGCAGCTGTGTGCGCGGCTTGCCGCCGCGTTCAATTCCGGCATAAAGCAGTTCGCCGACCTCGACCTCGCCGGTTTCGGAACGGCGATAGCCCAGAATGATGTCAAATTCGTCGGTCGAGCGGATATCGCGGCTGACCGACATTTTCTGGCCGAGCACCTGCAGATATTTCTGAACCGCGACCGATGGCGCGCCCGCCGCCCGAGCGGAGCGGAAAATGCTCGATCCCACCACGCCGCGAATGCGTAGCGGCGTATCGTCGACCATGATCGGGATGCGCTTCAGGCGCAAAGAGTCGTCGATTCGGGCCACTTCCACGTTCAAATCAAACCGCGCCCGGAACGCCAGCCGGTCGAGCGGACGCGGCTGATTTTTGGCTGTCCGCCGTCCCAATATGATGGCGATTTTTGTGCCCGATTTTATGTCACCCAGCGACACGGCTCCGGCAATCATGTCGGTCACTCTGCCCGCCTCGTCGCCTGCCACCCCGGCGCGCTGCAAAACGCGGCGCAAGCTGTCGCCCTGTCCCAATGTCGCGGTCAGTTCGATACTGGGCCGTTCTGGGCTGGCAGCGAGCGGCGCGACCGCGTCGGTCGCGCCCATGCTGGCGCCGGTATCCGATCCAAAGGCCAGCGGCATAATGGTTTGTGTCTGCGCAAAATCTGCTTCGCTGCCGGTCAAAGGTCTGCGCTGCTCTCCGTTGATCGGGCCAAAATCGGGCAATTGAGAGAGCGTGGTGCCGCACAGCAGCACCAAAGTGCCCACCCCGCGAAACCAACTCTGGCTGCCGATGTCCACGCCCAGATCGGGCACCCAATCAACATCCGCCAAGCGGTAACGCCAGTCGGTCAGCGTGTCGCGCCAGCCAGACGGACGCTGCAGTCGTTCCGCTTCGCCGGGCATTGTTCCCGCTTTGCCGAATCCCTTTGGCATCGTGGCCGCCAATGCGCCGCCGCCGCCATGGAACAAATCAGTGCTGCGATTGTACAAACCGACCCCTTTACAACCTCTTTGGCCCTCACCGCTTCTGCCGGTGGTGCTGACCGCGACCTTGGTTGCCCTTGTGTAAACTATCAGGGTTAAAGTCAAATGAAGGCCTGTTGACGCGACTCACCGGTGCGACAAAACGTGCAAATCCGTCGATTGTATTGGTCTGGTCCCGATTGATGTGCAGGACGCATGAAAAAACAGCTTGTATCGCCGCCCGGTTCCCGCTTCAGGATGCAGGAATGACAGGCCCCGAAACGTCCCGACTGGTCGCCGTTTTGGGGCCGACCAACACCGGCAAGAC
>JBGSLY010000480.1:0-1613 GCA_041740435.1 Parasphingorhabdus sp. | reverse complement strand
GGCACTGAGAGGGCAAACATAAACGGCGCGGCCCAGCCCAGCACCTGCATCGCAAACAGATAATTGCCCGACCAGTACCAGCGCGCGATGCAATACAGCCCGCCGATCAGGCCCCAAGTGATCCATAGGCCGACGATCTTAACGCTCGCCGTCTCCTTGGCCGCCGCCCACGAACGCGGCTTCGACCAGTCAATCCCGGTCGAGGCGCGCAAATGCACTTTTTCGTAAAGCAACGACCAGATCACCATCGGCAATCCGCACGATACCACCGCCATAAGCCCCGATATCGGGCCGTCCATACCATATTGGCGGGCTATCAATGTCCAGATCAGAAGGCCGCAAAGTCCCACGAAACCCACGCTGCCCGCCACTGCAGAGGCCGGGCGGGGGTCCGTAGCGAAGTTTTGATCCTGTGCCATTGCATGCGCGATACAGCAAATTGGTAAGCAAGCCATGAACAGCGGCTTGCCAAGCCTTGCCCCTGCCCTATATCCAAATGGAACACCCCCTGTATTTCCCCCGCGAGGTTCCATGCACCGTTTTGCCCTTGTCTCCGTTCTCCCCCTCTCCCTGCTCGCTTGCGGCCAGAACGGCAGCGCCGGAACTGCAGCAAGCGGAGAGGCTGTCGCAGCGCTGTCCCCGGTGGACCGGAAACCCTTTACAGACACAAAAGTCGCCGAATTTAACGCGCCTTGGGCGATGGCGTTTTTGCCCGATGGCCGGATGCTGGTCACCGAAAAGGGCGGACAAATCTGGCTGGTGACAGCGGCGGGACAGAAAACCGCCGTCGCCAATGCTCCGGCGGTTGATGCCGGGGGACAGGGCGGGCTGGGCGATATCGTGCTGGCGCCGGATTTCGCGGACAGCGGCATTGTGTATTTAAGCTGGGTCGAAGCGGGCGACGGGGATACGCGCGGCGCGGTGGTGGGCCGGGCCAAGCTGGACCTGAATAGTGATGCGCCGAAACTGGACGGCGTTAAAATCATCTGGAGCCAGGTGCCGAAAACCACCGGACGCGGCCATTACTCACACCGCATCGCCTTTTCGCCCGACGGGCAATATCTCTTCATTGGCTCCGGTGATCGGCAGAAATTCGATCCGGCTCAAGATATGGCCAGCAATTTGGGTAAGATCGTCCGGCTCTATCCCGATGGCTCTATCCCCAAGGACAACCCGTTTTATGACTCGGAGGGCACCCTGCCGGAAATCTGGTCGCTGGGGCACCGAAACATATTGGGCTTAGCTTTCGATAGCAAAGGACAGTTGTGGAATCAGGAAATGGGGCCGCGCGACGGTGACGAACTTAATCTGGTTCAGCGCGGCGCGAACTATGGCTATCCAATCGTGTCGGAAGGCGACCATTATGACGGCCGCAAGATCCCGCGGCACAGCACCCGGCCCGAGTTTTCCGCGCCGAAAGTCGCGTGGGTTCCAACCATTGCTCCGTCGGGCCTGATCATTTATTCCGGCGATATGTTTCCGCAATGGAAGGGCAATGCCTTTATCGGCGGGTTGGCAAGTGAATCGCTGATCCGGGTTGCGTTTGACGAAGCCGGAGCCAAAGAGGCCGAACGCTACGCCATGAAACAACGCATCCGCGAAGTCGAACAAGG
>JBGSLY010000479.1:0-2248 GCA_041740435.1 Parasphingorhabdus sp. | reverse complement strand
ATTGGCCGACTGGTTACGGGAGTGCGGGGCGGGGTAGTGGGACGCTGATGCAGATGGACGGCAGCGGACGGACGGAGGGCGGGAAGAAGCCGGACGGGGATAGTTTTTTGCCTAGGGGTAGAGGAGAGTAAAACGCCAATCCGGGGACATGCTATCTGCGTTTCCTTGCATTGTGCGCTTGCTATGCCCCGGCTTTGCGGGCAGTTTGAGTCGACGGGAGTATTGTGTATTTAGTAAACTGGCACCGTAATTCGAAATATCGGCGGTAGAACGGCCAACCCAAGAGATGCGCTAAAACTTGAAACGCTCATCCCGATGCCATTTCAGAAACCTCGGATTTGGCTTAAGCTCGGAATCCCCAGGGAATGCTGCTTTCCTCATCGGATTTACCAGCCCCCAAACACTCTCCACATCATTCACATGCCGTGAAACAAGGACATCCATTTCGTCCGAAAGGCTGATCAAGCCGCGATCAAACATCCAGTGAATCGTACCCGAAAGCGCGATGCCGTTGCTCACAATATCCGGGCCGTTAGCTTCAACTGGTTTGATATGGGCGGCCTCAACCTCTGCGCGTCCGCCGCCATTGATGAATTTTAGGCCTGTAATCGCGCAACGGGAATCATAAGCGTCCAGTACAATTTTTCGAAACACTCGATCACGCACCAGACGATTTGTAACCGAACTTACGCGTTCGCGCTCTTGATCATATAGAAACGGCATATGCGTTTCATGGAAGCGCCCATCGACATGGTCTGGTTCGCTTAAATCAACTCTGGGTAAAACATCGTCGGCTTCAGGAATTCCACGTTCCAATATGCGATTGAAATCCTCAAGCGAGATTGGACGTACGGCTGCTTGGGCGCGTCCCGAAATCTTCCCTTGATCGTTGAGCAAACCTCTTTCGACTAATCCATCGGTATCACTAAAGGGGACGCCGTATTCCATCGGCAAGTAGCTGCCCGGTTCGATAAGCGCTAGATACATGCCTGCAATTGTCGGGTCGGGAACGATACTCTCAACGCGAGCTATGGCATAATAGCCTTTTTTGCCTGCCTTGACGGGTTCGTAATAAACAACCCAATCTCCGACGAATTGGCTTGCTCTGGCGAGATATTGACTTGGAAATTGGTAGCGCTCTTCCGGGCGATCGTCATAGATCGAGTCAGTTCGATGTATGAAAACACCCTTCGCCAATTCCTACTCCTCCCCCATCCGCAGCGCCGCAATAAACGCCTCCTGCGGGATGCTCACGCTGCCGTACTCGCGCATCTTTGCCTTGCCCTTTTTCTGCTTTTCCAGCAACTTCTTCTTACGCGATATGTCCCCGCCATAGCACTTGGCCGTGACGTCCTTGCGCATCGCCGCAATCGTTTCGCGGGCGATGACTTTGCCGCCGATCGCGGCCTGGATCGGGATTTTGAACAGATGGCGAGGGATCAGGTCTTTTAGGCGCTCACACATGCCGCGCCCGCGCGCTTCTGCGGTGCCGCGGTGGACGATCATGCTGAGCGCGTCGACGGGGTCGCCGTTGACCATGATGCTCATCTTGACAAGATCGCCTTCGCGGTGGCCGATTTGATGGTAATCGAACGAGGCATAACCGCGCGATATGCTCTTCAGCCGGTCGTAAAAGTCGAACACCACTTCGTTGAGCGGCAGTTCGTAGACCAGCTGCGCGCGGCCGCCGACATAGGTTAGCTGCTTCTGGATGCCGCGCCGGTCCTGACACAGCTTCAGCAAGCTGCCCAGATATTCGTCGGGGCAATAAATGGTGGCCTCTATCCACGGCTCCTGAATCTCGTCGATCCGGTTGACATCCGGCATGTCGGCGGGGTTGTGCAGCTCCATCTCGCGCGCGTCGTCGGTTTTGCTGCGGCTGAGTTTGAGTTTGTACACCACCGACGGCGCGGTGGTGATCAGGTCAAGGTCAAATTCGCGGGTCAGGCGTTCCTGAATGATCTCCAAGTGGAGGAGCCCCAAGAAACCGCAGCGGAAGCCGAAGCCCAGCGCGGCGCTGCTCTCGGTCTCGAAGGAGAAGCTGGCGTCGTTGAGGCGCAGTTTGCTGATGCTTTCGCGCAGCTTTTCAAAATCGGCGGCATCGGTCGGAAACAGGCCGCAGAACACCACCGGCTGCACTTCCTTAAAGCCGGGCAGCGCCTGTCCGGCGGGCTTTATCACCGCCCAAATCAAGGAAGTCGCGCAAACCCGCGTCGGTGACACCATTACCGATGCGAAAAAGCCCGCC
>JBGSLY010000478.1:0-1894 GCA_041740435.1 Parasphingorhabdus sp. | reverse complement strand
ATCGCCTGCATCGTGTCGCGGTCCGGGAATTTGATATAATGGAAGAAACAGCGACGCAGGAACGCGTCGGGCAGTTCCTTCTCGTTATTGCTGGTGATGACGACAATCGGACGATCGGCGGCCTTAATCGTCTCCTTGGTTTCGTAAACATGGAACTCCATCCGGTCGAGTTCCTGCAGCAGGTCGTTCGGAAATTCGATGTCCGCCTTGTCAATCTCGTCGATCAGCAGCACCGGAAGCTGCGGTGAGGTAAAGGCGTCCCACAGCTTGCCGCGCCGGATATAATTGGTGATGTCGTGCACCCGCTCATCGCCCAATTGTCCGTCGCGCAGCCGCGCCACCGCGTCATATTCATACAGGCCCTGATGCGCCTTGGTCGTCGATTTGATGTTCCATTCGATCAGTGGCGCACCAACTGCCTTGGCAATTTCGTAAGCCAAAACCGTCTTGCCAGTGCCCGGCTCTCCCTTGACCAACAGCGGGCGACGCAGGGTAACGGCGGCATTGACCGCAACCTTTAGATCATCGGTGGCGACATAGTCTTTGGTGCCTTCAAAACGCATGGGTGCAACTTCCTTTTGTCCGGTGTTCGGGCAAAAGGGATAGGGAAGGGGATTTCCCTTGGCAAGTTAATCGTGCACTTAAATTTGATAGTTAGCTTAGGTCCTGGTCTTAACGACTATTGCGCGTCGCGGGCACGTTTGCGGGCATGCATCAATTGCCATAGCCCCCGATGCTGGCTCAACATTTGATCAACGCCGAAGTTGACCGCGCGCCGGGTTTCGGGGGTTGCCACCACAATAGCGGCGAGATCTGCGGTCGCCTCTGCATCTGGCAGGGCACATTGCGGCGGCTCAATCCCCAAGCGTAGGGCCATTTGGTTGAGCACCTCGCGAATGTCCCACCAATCAATGGCCAACGCAAATGCGGTGCCGAGCGCACAGCCGCGCCGTTCGGATTGGGCCAGCATTTCAATCGCCTTGCGCTGTCCCAATATCGCCGCGCTGCTGTCATCCTTGGTTGCCACGCCGCTAATGGGTCCGGCGGCAACGGTAAGCCGGGTCAGAAACCCACGTTCGGCGGCGAAAGCATCCAGCGCCTGCGCAAACCAATCGCGGACTTCTTCATCGGTGGATTTGATCGCGGCATGATCGATAACGCCGGGATGCCGCCCATGCAGCATGCACAAATAATGCGCCACATCCGCCTTGTCGCCGCCCGATAGGGTAAGTTGCCCGTTCCGGTTGGCGGTAAAAAACGGCGTCGAACCGCTTCCATACGCCTGCACATGCGCGCAGAGCGAGTACGGCTCCATCTGATGTAAAATATCCTGCATCGGCAATCCCAACCCCAAAACACCCCGGACAAGCGAGCTTCAAAAATTGAGGTAACACAGATTTCTAAAGACGCGGTGTATCGGGCGTTAGGGATATGCAAACCATGAATGGGGGGAGGTTGGGTTGTCGCAGCCACCCCGCAAAATGGGGGTGACTACATCTCACTCATAGCAATCCGTTGAATAGAAAGCAAAAAAACCGGGGTACGTTAGCGGAGCGCAAAAAGGGCTGTCGACTCGAGCGAACGCGCTTCTCTTACTGATCCAGAAACGACCGCATCTTGCGTGATCGGCTCGGGTGCTTCAGCTTCCTGAGTGCCTTCGCCTCGATCTGCCGGATACGTTCCCTCGTCACGCTGAACTGCTGCCCCACTTCTTCCAGTGTGTGATCGGTGTTCATCCCGATGCCGAAACGCATGCGTAGGACGCGTTCTTCGCGGGGGGTGAGGGAGGCGAGGACGCGGGTGACGGTCTCTTTGAGGTTGGCCTGAATCGCCGCATCCACCGGAATGATCGCGTTCTTGTCTTCGATGAAATCGCCCAGATGGCTGTCTTCTT